>DATDKX010000456.1:0-2415 GCA_036519615.1 Propionibacteriaceae bacterium | reverse complement strand
GCCGTAAGTGATCAAGGTGACATCGTCACCGGAGCGCCGGATCGCGGCACGGTCGATGTCCACCGGACCGGCGTCGGGCGCAAGCTCCCCCGAGACGTTGTACAGCCCGCCGTGCTCGAAGATCAGCACGGGGTCTGGGTCTTCCAGCGCCGTCCACAGCATCCCGCGGGCATCGGCCAAGGTCGCCGGCGTCACGATCCGGATGCCAGGTATGTGCGCATACCACCCCTCCAGACTGTGCGAGTGCTGCGCCGCCAGTTGGCGTCCGGCTCCAGTGGTCATCCGGATTACCAAAGGAACGTTGAGCTGGCCGCCGGACATGTGCAGCAGCGTCGCAGCGTTGTTCATGATCTGGTCGAGTGCCAGCAGGCTGAAGTTGACCGTCATGATCTCGACAATCGGCCGCATCCCGCCCAGTGCCGCGCCGATGCCAGCGCCGACAAATGCTGACTCCGACAACGGAGTGTCCCGGATGCGTTCGCCGCCGAACTCCTCCAGCAAGCCCATGCTGACCCCGAAGCAGCCGCCGTAGCGGCCAACGTCCTCGCCCATCAAGAAGACGCGATGGTCTCGGGAGAGCGCGTCCCGTAGCGCATCACGCAGCGCTTCCCGGTAGGTCAGCGTTCGGGCGGCTGCAGGCGCTGGGGCTGTCATGCTGAGCCCCGGTCGCTGTAGACGTAGCGGGTCAAGTTCTCGACCGGTTCTGTCTCTGCCGCCTCGGCGAAGGCGACCGCATCATCGATCTCCTCGGCGATCTGACGCTCCAGCTCCGCCAGCTGAGGGTCATCCAAGATGCCCTCGCGCCGCAGCCGTCCCAGCAATTGGTCGATCGGGTCGCGGTGGCGCCACTCGGCCACTTCAGCCTTCTCCCGGTAGCGCTCCGGGTCATACATTGAGTGCGCCCGGAAACGGTAGGTCATTAGCTCCAGGAAGTGCGGTCCCATGCCCCCGCGTATCGCATCGACCGCACGACGGCTTGCCTCCGCCACGGCCAGGACGTCCATGCCGTCCACGCGCCAGGCCGGCATTTCGTACGCGGCCGCCTTGAGCGCCATGCTGGTGTCGGACTCGGATCGAGCCAGCGCAGTGCCCATCGCATACAGGTTGTTCTCGCAGCAGAACAAGACGGGCAGATGCCAAAGTTCAGCGAGGTTGGCCGATTCGTGGAACTCTCCCTCAGCGACCGCGCCTTCGCCGAAAAAGCAGGCGGTGACACGGTGCCGGCCCTGCATGTGGTCGGCCAGGGCCAAACCAACCGCCACGGGGATGCCACCGCCGACGATCGCGTTTCCGCCGTAGAACCGCCTACCCACGTCGAAGAAATGCATCGAGCCGCCGCGACCGTGACTGCAACCAGCCTCTTTTCCAAACATCTCCGCCATCACTGCCCGCATCGGCAATCCGCGAAGGAGCGCATGCCCATGCTCGCGGTAGGTGGCTACCACCGTGTCATCGGCTGCCAGCTGTGGCATGACGCCCGCCGCGACGGCCTCCTCGCCGATGTAGAGGTGCATGAACCCACGGATCTTGGTCGCGCTGTACAGCTCCACGCAGCGTTCCTCGAACCGGCGTACGCGCAGCATGGCTCGAAATAGCTGTAGTCCTTGATCTCGATCCAGCGGCGGCTCGTCGACGCCGGCCATCATCGGGTTGTTGGTCTCGGGTGTGCTGGTCACGACGCATCGCTCCCTGTGGTGATCGCGGTTTCAAGCGTTGACAGGTCGCCCTCGGGCAGCCCCAGCTCTCTGGCTTTCAGCAAACGCCGCATGATCTTTCCGCTTCTGGTCTTAGGTAGCTGGGGGTCGAAGACGATCTCGCGGGGCGCTACCGCCGGCCCGAGCCGTTTACGTGCGAAGCCCACCAGTTCGAGCCGCAGCTGCTCACTCGGCTCAATGCCAGGGCGGAGTGTGACAAACGCCTTGACGACCTCCCCGACTACTGGGTCCGGCCGACCGATAACGCCCGCCTCGACGACATCGGGATGCTCCATAAGGGCGCTCTCCACCTCGAAGGGCCCGATCAGGTGGCCCGCCGACTTAATCACGTCATCCGCCCGGCCGACGAACCAGAAGAATCCGTCGGTGTCGCGGGAGGCGAGATCGCCGGTGAGGTACCAGCCGTCCGCGAAGCAGCGAGCGTAGCGAGCCTCGTCATTGAGGTAGCCGCGGAACATCGAGGGCCAACCGGCCCGAATGGCAAGCTCGCCTACCTCTCCAGGCACGGTCACTTCTTTGACTCGCCCGTCGTCGACGAGTGCCCGGCCGTCATCACCGCGTACCAGCACGGTGGCGTCAATCCCAGGTAGCGGCCGACCCATGGATCCCGGCCGGATCTCTGTCGCGGCGAAATTGGCGATCATGATCCCGCCGGTTTCGGTCTGCCACCAGTTGTCATGGATTGGTATTCCGAGCGTCT
>DATDKX010000455.1:0-33431 GCA_036519615.1 Propionibacteriaceae bacterium | reverse complement strand
AGGTACAAACCCGACGACCTGACCGCGGCGGTACGCCTTGTAACCACATGACCAGTTGTTCCCCGTCGTACGGGAAACCCCGACATCACGAGCGGCGGCGAGGATGCTCCACCCTCGTTCCCGTAGCTCCACGAACCGCTGGCGCTTGGCCGACTGCGGACGCCGCCCCGGCCCCTTCTTCACACGACGAGACGACGGCAACACAACCTCCAGGATCTAGGAAGTGTTGCGACCGTCGATAGAAACCACCCTGCCGACAACTGATCAATCTTCGGTTGCCGGCGGGTAGCTCGCGACCGGACTAGGCGTTCGATCACGAGCGTGCCCGTGGCGACCCGCGATCGGGCCGAATCATCTGTTGCCCGACAGAGTGCCATCGGCTAGGCCGCGGCGGGGCAACGTTAACCGACGCCGCCGGGTGGTCACGGGTCCTCAGAACGATTGTCCACAGAACTGACTCGATAATGCTCGACGTTTGGTGGCCCGCCGGTCGCCGTACGCTTGCTCGCATCTGGCCTCGCCGCTGAGTGAGGTCGGCAGAGTGAAGGTGAGAGCAATGGCTGAATCGACTGTTGGATCAACGGGTCGGATCTTCATCAGCTACCGGCGGGACGAAGCCGCCTACCCGGCCGGCTGGCTGTTCGATCGACTCGCACAGCACTTCGGCCCCGCTCAAATCTTCAAAGACGTCGACTCGATCAAGCTCGGCGACGACTTCGTCCAGGTTATTAGCAGGGCGGTCGGTTCTTGCGACGTGCTGCTGGCGCTGATCGGTGATCAGTGGCTCACGATCACCGATGACCGTGGGCGGCGGCGCCTTGATGATCCTGATGATTTTGTGCGTCTGGAGATCGAGGCAGCCTTGGAGCGCAACGTCCGTATCATCCCGATCCTGGTTGATGGGGCAAATATGCCTCGCGCTGATGAGCTGCCGGCTGGCCTGGTCGGGCTGGAGCGTCGTCAAGCTCTCGAACTCAGCCCGAGCCGCTTCGAATACGACACCAACCGACTCCTCAAAGTACTGGACATGACCCTCGCAGAAGTGCGGACGGCACATGACGATGCGGCAGCGACCACCGCGGCTGCGCCGCAAGCCGTACAAAACACTGCGAACACTGCGGAGAATGATGTCCCGACGGCCGCCGGAACCGCCCGAGGCCTGCTCGCCGGAGAAGACTCGAGTACTACAGGGCCAGCCGCTCGCCCCGTCCCCGAATCCATATCGGCCCCGAGCAAAACCCCTACCAGTGATGAGGGCAGGCCGAGTAAGAATGTCAGCGTCTTTGGCCGAAGCCGAACGCTCCGTCGCCTGATGATGATGATCGGTGTCGCATTGGCGGCACTTCTCGCCATCTACTTGATCATCCAGCTTGCTCTGTACGCGTTCTCACCGCATGGGAACAATGGCGCCCAATCGTCCGCGAGTAACGAATTCAAGGAGGAGGCACCATGGCGGCTCGTCGTTCGTAATGACGGCTCTAGCAACGGCTGCACTCTCACGCTGGTTAACCGTGCCACGAATGAGACGTGGTCCAACGAGTATGCCGTTTACGACACGGCATCATTCCTGATCCCCCAGGCTGGAACGTTCACTTGGTCAGCTGAGTCTGGTTGTACGGTCCTCAGCCGACCCGGCCCTGGAAGTCTGACTCTACCGGCAGTGGTCGATGGAGTGGGTACGTCTGACGCCTTCCAGCCGCCAGCCACGATCACTGTGACAATTAAGGATTTCCACGGCAACGCTCGATGCGCTCTTGAGTTGCGAGATGTCGCTACTGGAACCGTCGTGGACATCGGCGAGCTGAACACGCAGAAAGACAGCGTGACGCTACAACCGCAGGGCCGACCGCTGGTCTATCTCGTCAACGATGCCTGCGGCGTACAGGTCTCGCCGGGCTAGTGACGTCGAACTGACACCACTTCTGTTGACTTGCCACCAGCGACCGCATTCGGTTCAGGTCTAGTGGCCTGCACCCGCCGGCGCCAGTTCAGCCGCGGGGAGACGCCGGTCGACAATGCCAGGCTCGTGTTTCGTAGTTGCAGCTGCGGAGCTAGACGTGGAAGTCTGGCGGGCGGAAGCTTCGCTGCGCGGCATCGACTCGCGCCAGCCGACGCGATCCCAGAAGTGCGGTGCGTCAGTATCAGCGTGCCCCTCCCGAACTCCCACCTGTGTGGCTGAGAATCTACTGCTTGTGGAGTTCCTCGTCCTCCCCATCGTGTTCGCGGTGACCCTCACCGCTGTTGTGGCCCCGGTCCTGGCAGCCGCCTTTCGTGGCAAGGTCACAGCGTCTATGAATCAGGCCGCATCGATGACTCCCGCGGCCCAGGTGCCCGTGGCCCTCCCGACGGGCACCGGCCAGGACTTCCCATCGGTCCCAGGCCGCGCCGAATCGGCGCGGTGGCCCTCCGGCACGCCTTCCTACAGCGGCTTCGGGCCCTTGCCGCGTGTCCCCGCCGCCGCGGCGCTTCAGGCGAGCTCGCGCCAGGAGGTGCTGAGCCGGCGCGCACGCAACACCTTGTGGCGACTGGCGATCGCGTACGGGTGTGCCGGTGCGGCGCAGGCGATCGTGATCACATTGGTTGTGCTCCTCGGCGGACCCGACAGCTACACTCGGCCGTCGATCTGGCTGTCGATGTTGATTGTCATGGCACTTCCGGTGGTTCCCACCATCGCCTACGTCCTGGCGACCCGGCCGGTGGCTCGAGCCCTTTGGATCGTTGTCGCCCTGGGCGTTGCGCTCGTCTTCGCCGGCGAGGCGCGCGGACTGGTGTGGGATGCGTTTCTGCTCTACATCATGGTTCCGGCCGTCATCTTCCTGCTCTTCAACCTCCGTTTCTGGCGTGCGACGGCACCCGTAGTCCTGGTATTGAGCCTTGGCGGCAGCCTCGGCTGGCTGACCTTCTTCGAGATTGGCAGGGCCATCGTGGGCGCGAGCCCAGTCATCTGGATCTTCCGCCTGGTTGGGCTGGCCACGGGGGTGCTGCTGGCGCTGCGGGCCGTGCGCGGCATCGGCCAGTTGTATCGGGCCAAGCGCACCAGCGAGCAGATGCTGTTCATCGATACCTGGTGGTCGCTGCTGACCGTCATCCAGACCGCTGTGCTGGTGATCACCTGGGGTCCCGAAGGGTTCATCGCGCTCGCTGGCCTTGGGGGGTACCTGCTCATCAGCCGGGTCCTGATCAGCGGCCTACGCACCGACCGGTCGCCTGCGGCGCGGCTGTTGCTGCTGCGCGTCTTCGGTCACGATCGTCGCACTGAGCGGCTGCTCGATGAGCTGACTCTTCGCTGGCGGCCGTTCGGAACCGTCGACCTGATCGCCGGGCGAGACTTGGCGCTGCGCAACATCGACCCGGCCGAGTTCTATGACTTCCTTACCGGGAAGCTGGCGCGTGAGTTCGTCCGGGACGGAGCTGACCTAGACCAGCGTCTCGCCCGGCGCGATGATTGCCAAGACCCGGATGGACGGTTCCGAGTCAACCAGTTCTTCTGCCATCGCAACACCTGGAAGCCCACGCTGGACAGGCTCGTTGCCAGCTGCGACGCCGTACTGATGGACTTGCGCAACTTCAACGAGAATCGGGAGGGCTGCCGCTACGAGATCAGACGGCTCGCCGAGCACGCCGGCGTAAAGCCGATCGTCCTACTGACGAACGCGAATACACAACTCGACCTTGCCGAGTCGCTGTTCCGCGAAGCCGCCACGCAACACCACCGCCAGGCGACGCCGGACGGTCAGGTGTTCATCCTCCAGGCCAGCCGCTCAAACCGGGCCACGGTAGACACCGCGACGCGACTGCTGCTCGACTCTCCGCCGGCCTGACCCTCGCCCTTGTATCTCAGCGATACAACGTATGCACGAGATGCCCAACATCTCCGAGACATCCGTGAGCGACATCAGCTTGTCGCGAGCTGGATAATGCCGCCAATGCCCTCACCGGCTCCGCTGGCCCGGCCGGAGCGCGGTGCTGGCAGGCACCATCTTGCTGGTCATCGTGCCCTTCGGGGCCATCGCGTTGCTGCTGTTTTACCAGCTCAACGACCACTGCAACACTTGCTACGCGCAGGTCCTGCGGTCGTGGGGCCGCCCCTACCCGGCCATCACGACGCTATGGCAGAACGCATGAGTGAGTTCGTGCCGTTCCTGGACCACGACGTGGAGATCCACAAGATCATCTGCTCGACACTGGTGCTCGCGTGCCGGTCGGTTTGGTGGCCTGCCAGAGGGCGACGAAGACCTGGTAGCCGCGTTCGGCCTGTTCGGCGATTTCTTTTTCTTCGTTGCGTCTTTGCTTGTCGTTGTAGGCAGCGCCGGGGATCCGGTGGTCACCGCGACGCGATGGTGCGCCAGCAGCGAGCTCGAGTTTGCGCTTCTTGTGCGATACCAAACTCGGCCGGGCGAAGCCGTAGTCCTGATTCTTGGTCACCAGATGCCAGGCAACGACGGTCATCTTGCGGGCCGCGGCCACGACGGCGGTTTGGAAGCCGCGGCGGGCTTTGATCCAATGATCCGTTGGTAGACGCCCGCAGTGGTCCGGGCGCGCGGCTCGCTGACCAGGCTGCCTCGACCAGTATGCCGCGCACCTGGGCCCGACCCGGCCATGCTGATCCGGCCGTGCACCGGGGCGGAGTTACCTGACTGGCGCACCTTCGGGTTCAACCCGACATAGGCCACCAGCCGGTCAGGGCCGTCGAAACGGTGGAAGTCCACCACCAGCTCCTTGTCCACCACCGCGAGCTCGGCGCCGCGGAAGTCCAGCTGCCGCAACAGGGTCTGCACGCTGGAGCGTTCATCGGCTGGCAAAGGTTGCATCGACAACCAGTGCCGGCCCGTTTTGCCGAACAGATCCGACACTGGCGCGGCGGCCGGGCGGGGTCCGCGCGCACTTCCCGAACGACCGGGCCGCGCTGAAGTGTCTCTAGTCTCCGAGATTCTGGTGCGACCCCAAAGGGTCCAACGCATTGAGGAGATCGAAGTGGGCGGTCTGTCGCGCGAGAGCCTTGCCGACCGCCTCCACCGCAGGTCGTGCGCCGCCGATGTCGAGCACGTCATGGACGTTGCGCTCCAGGCCGCCGAGTGTAAGACATCCGGCCTCGTCACCGGGGGATCAACGCTTAGAATGAAGTTCCTCTTTCCGAGGCTGCGGGCGCGCGGCTCACTTGTTCCCGTCTCCGGACATTTCGGTTGGTGTTTATTGATCTCGCAGTTCCGATTCAGCGTCTCAGTGCTATTTGATAAGGAACTGCAGAAGGGATCGCTCCCTTGCGAAGGGTGTGATTCAGGGTTGCAATTTGATTTCGACGGTGTCGGGGTCGAGTGTCTGACCGATGAATTCGAATGCAGCAGGGAGATTTTCTTCGAAAGTGGGCCGGATTTGGCTCGGAGGAAGGATGAACCCACCTTCGGCCTGGCTGCTGGGACGCAATTCGATGGTCAATGACCATATTCCATATTCGCCGTATGTCCAGTCAGTGGTGTCGCCGGCAGTCGGGTACAGCGTTGAGGCTTGCTCGGGAGTATAGGTCTTGCCATGGACGCTGTGGATGAGTCCTTTCATTTTTTCAGCAAGCTGCTGCATATGGCTACCGTCGATTGGGTCGACAACTGGTTCCGATGTGTATCCCCACGGATAAAGGATCAACTGAGAATAGCTGTGATAGGTAAGGACGCCCGAGAACAGCTCGACGGCTACCAGGTTACGAACCGCACGCACCTCCGGCTCAGAGAAGGCCCGCGGGCCCACGTAGGTCTCGTCTTGTGGGACGTGACTGGAGGTGTTGACGTTCAGGATCCCCCACATGTAGCCGTAGTTACGGTTGGGGTCCACGCCAAAGCTGCCGTTGGCGTTTGGGCGGCGGTTCTTGCGCCAGAGCCGGTTCTCGGTGCGGCTGAATTCGTGTCCATCCGGGTTGATCATCGGCGCCACCCAGATCTCGCCTCGCTGCAGCCACCGCTGCACCGGGTCGGCGCCGGACTCATCTAGGACATGCTTGGCCAACAGATACGGCACTTCTACAGAGATCCACTCTCTGGCATGGTGACAACCCAGCAAGCACACCTTGCGATCGGTGCCGCGACGATCGCCCAGCCGCAGCGCCCAGATCGGCCGGTTCTCCAGGCTGCGCCCGATCTCACGAAGTTCGGCGATATCAGGATGCCGGTCTGCCAGAGCTCGCAGACTCTGCTCCACCTCCTCGGCTGAGTGATAGCCAGCGGTAGCGTCGGCCGTCGCGAACGTCGACAGGTAGGCCTCAGTCATGTGAAGCTGCTCCACCCCGAAGCCCATCTGTTCTAATCGTTCAATCTGGGCCTCGGTGGCCTGCAGCACCACATGATCGGGTTTGACCTCCCAGACGTCCAGCCCAAGCGGGGCGGTCAGCAACTGCCCCAGCATCACCTGCGGATCCTGTGACATCACCCTCGCAATAACGGTCATACCGCCCCTCCCTCCCCGCCCGAATCCAGGCCGCCGCGGGCACGGGCCTCGAACTCGGCCTGCGTCGCCAGGCGATCGACCCGCACCAATCGCCGACGCTCCAGCTCGCGCAGCTGCGCCTCGCTCGCGGCCACCACCAGACTGTCCTCGTGGCGCTCCCAGACATCCAGGCCCAGCGACAATCCCAGCAGGGCCTCGATATCAGCGGCCGAGTCGGCGGTCAACTTCGCGACCCAGCGCACTCCAGAATTGATCATTCGCAGTCCCAACTGGCCAAGTAACGTGCAAATCTATCGTCAAAGCTACGGTCCCACAAGGCGTCGCCACGGATATCTGCCATTTGTCCTCTATTTTGCACCTATTGCAGACACACGAGCAATCGACGACGACGGGAAAGACGCCAGTTTCCGCGAATCCATAAAGTCAATTGCTTAACGCGCACCAGATGCTCTTCCCGACGCCGGGGCTACCGGATCTACCAACGGCATCGTCCAACGCAGGGCAATCTTCTCGACAGCGATGGAGCAAAGTCGAGCAACTGTTCAAGAGTACGGCTCTTCTTGTTGTTGACAGGACGGCGCTTTACATTCCTAAAGGCTGGTCCTATACCTCACCTTGTGGCTGATCTATATCTGACTGAGTGTCTTGGGAGACTGGCCACTCGAGATAGTACATGCCCGCCGCCGCAGGCTGCTCATGCTCGGTCGCGTGCAAGTACTTCCCCCGCTCACCCTCTGGTTTTTCTACCTCGACTTCTATGCGATGTGCATTTGCCCAAGCGTCTTGCCGGATGCCCGTAACTTGCCATGACACCCGCACGTTGGGCTTTTCGGTCTTGATCTTGAAGCGGTTGTCCGTTACCTCCTCAGCCACAATAGCCTGGGCGAACTCGCCTATCGCCGTCAACTGGTAGCGGAAGTCCCGGTTGAGCGCCCCAAAGTAACCGGGCAGCTGAACTGTGGCATTACCTTCGCCATCGCTAACCACATTGCCGTTGTAGACGTTCATCATGTCCGGCGATTCGACGAAGCTGTGGTTCAGGACTCGATTCTCTTCGTCGCCAGGGCAATCGATCGAGAAGCCGCCACCGCCCTTGAACAAGGTGCCGACGACCCGGACGTCCCCGTTGAAGAAGCCAGCCCAGCCCCCGGCAGTGTTGTCGCCCAAAACGCCGGCTCCCCAACCCGGGCGGCTGGGATTGCGCTCGGAGGCGTTCGATCGTCCAGCGACACCAAAGCCGCCCTGGCTCATGTTCTCGCCGTACACACCACTCGCAGACTGAGTAAAAGACGCTCCCAGCACGCCGTTGGCGTGATCACTGGTGCCAGCCACGCCATTGCCACCATTAGAGTTTCGGCCAAGAACACCTGCCAAATTACTGCTGGTCCCAATTCCACGAACACCAGGACTCCCCTCACCCCAAATCGCAGTAGTGTTCTGAGCCGTGGCAACCACGGGGCCATCTACGGCGAGTTTCACCGTTCCAGTGGGGGTCGTCCCGATGCCAACCTGGCCATTCTTCAGCGAAAGGCATGGGTGCCAATTGCCGTCGAACCGGTCATAGAGTGTGGGAACGCCGCGAGCGTTCTTCGTTCCTTGGTTGCCATCAATGTTCAGGGCGAATGCTGGCCGCCCATTGCTGTTGAGGATGCCGAAAGCGGTGCTATCGGATTGTGCCACAATCGGCACGTTTCCAGCTTGCGCTACGCCGTTAGCATCCTCACCGCCAAAGCTCCCGGGGGCGGTAACGTGCAATTGGAACAGGGGGTTCGGCGTTCGAATTCCTACCCTCCGAAATGCGGCACCGGGGGGCCCGCTGTTAGGGGTGAAACGCATTACCTCGGCAGCTGGGTTAGGAGATGTTCCGCCGTTCTGGGTTCGGATAATGAGAGGCTCAGCGTTTCGAGTGCCCAGGTAAGTGCTTGTTGGGTTAATGGCATTGCCGTTGAGATTCCAGGGCATGTTGTCCTCCAAAAGAATTGATGGTAAATCGTGACACTAGACCAGACGTGTCGGCCGTTGATCGGCCCAATTGCTAAAGTCGTGCTCCTGTAGCGTTCGAGCTTAGGATCCGATGCTGAAGCGCCCCCGCTCTGCCGACGTCGGGCCCCGCAACATATCGATCTCACACCAATTTCCGCCTCCTAACTTGCGCCGATCTCGACCGCAGGCCCGAAGTTGATCCTTACCTCGATATGGAGCGGTTTACCGCGCTCCAAATACCAAGCGTCCGGTAAGGACCACGGTGCTGTGGTGAGGTCCAGCCACCGCGTGATCTTGGGCCTGACCGGGGACCGGCGGCTCCTCTCCCGTGCTGATGCGGTCGCAGACGGTGCTACTAGGCCGACGTGACCGATGCGCGCCGCCATCAATGACAACATCGACGAATCCGAGTGCCGGCGCGCCAGCAGCTAGCCAATGGACACGTCGCCGGCTGATGGGGCAAGTGAGCCGGCGAGGGAAGGACGCGCCCAGCCGAATTCGCACCTCAGCAAGTCGCGTGTATCACCGTGCACGAGCATCAGCTCTTGTTCTTGAGGCCTATTACAGGAAACGATCGTGGCGGGCCTACCTTCTTTCCAATCCTCAGGGGTAGCAGCGACGGCACGCCTCCCTTGAAATAGAAAGGATCACGATGGCCGACAGCCCTAACGGGACTCAGGTGAATCGGGTGCTTGTCAAACTCCGAGCCTCAACGCCGCTGGCTGCAGCAGTCGCGAACGCAAATCTGCGTCCGGTCTTCGACCGCCCATTTACGAGCGGCGGCCTCGGAGCCGATTCGGCCCCGCAGTGGTTCATCGCCGACGTGCCTGACCTCGCCGTCTCGCCGCGCAGGCAGGCCAATCCTTGGGACTTTGCACACGCCCGGTTGGCAGATCAACTCGGAGTAGATGAGGACGACTTGATGTTCGCCGAACCGGATCGGGTGCACGATCAGGCGTTCCACCTGGATTCTGAAGGGATCAGGACTTGTGCGGCTATCCCTCAGGATGGGGGCCACGGTAAGGCGGTCGGCCCGGAAGAGCTCGCCTGGCATCTAGGCGAAAAATTCTCCCAACTCGCTGCCGCCCGGGAAGCCGTCCGATTCACTGAACCGCGCGTCCGTATTGGCCACCTGGACACGGGCTACGACTTGGACCATGACACGCTGCCGAAGCATCTCCTCCGCGAGCTCGGCCGAAGCTTTGTTGAGGCCGACCGGTTTCATAACAGCGCCGTGGATCCCAACAATGAGGTCTTCCTCCTTGACAACTCCGGGCACGGGACCGGCACGCTCGGCATTCTGGCTGGCGGGCCTACCGGCGCCACGCCTGAGGTGGCCCTCGGTGGAGCCCAGGAGGCCGAGGTCCTGCCGGTGCGGATCTCTGATCGGGTGGTGCTGTTGCGCACAAGCGCACTGGCCGCGGGTCTGCAGTACGCCGCCGACTCCCGATGCGACGTAATCACATTGAGCATGGGCGGTTTGCCTTCCCGACTGTGGGGAGAGGTCATCGACGAGTTGTACGAGCGCGGTGTTTGCATTTGCGCTGCTGCTGGCAACCACGTCGGGTCGAGTCCGCCGCGAGTCCTGGTCTATCCGGCGCGGTACCCACGGGTAATCGCAGTTTGTGGCGTCATGGCTGACGGCCGCCCGTACGCGGACTTGGATGGAGTCCTCGAGGGCAGCTTCGGTCCTGCTTCGGTGATGGGTCAGGCGATTGCGGCGTACACCCCGAATATCCCGTGGCCACAGTATGGATGCCGAGGGGGAGTCCGACTCAATGGTGAGGGCACCTCGGCAGCAACACCGCAGGTCGCCGCGGCTGCTGCGCTGTGGCTCGAGTGCCACAAGCAGCGGCTTCCGCGGGACTGGCGGCGCGTCGAGGCGGTACGGCATGCGCTCTTTTCTACTGCCAGGGCGGGCGATGCTAAGCACTTCGGCAACGGCATACTCCAGGCACACTCGGCTCTTGGTGTCACCCCGGATCTCAACCGATCTCGCAGCCCCACCTCTAAAGCGAGCTTCTCCCTTTTCCGTCTCATTACCGGGCTCGGTCTCGCCGAGGTGCCGGTGCGCGAGCAGATGTTCAACCTGGAGCTAGAGCAACGTCTCCTGCTGAACGCCCGGCTGCAAAGTATTGTCCGCGATCCCGATCGCAAACGCCCGCTAACAGATCAGCAGCTGCGTGAACTCATGACGGCAATCATCGAAGACGAGGAGGCCTCCGACGCCCTCCGCCGGCACGTCGCCATGCGGTACCCGGCGGTCACGGGGCGGTCGGCTCCGACCTCCCCGAAGACCAAGGGGATCGTCGCTGAAGTGGTCCGCGCCTGCGACGCGGTGCCCCAGCTTCACGACCCTGTCTACCGCCGGTTGCGGGTGTACGCGGTCGACCCCAGTT
This sequence comes from Propionibacteriaceae bacterium, assembly GCA_036519615.1. Taxonomy (GTDB): domain Bacteria; phylum Actinomycetota; class Actinomycetes; order Propionibacteriales; family Propionibacteriaceae; genus Microlunatus. The sequence goes on along the minus strand of DATDKX010000455.1, from coordinate 22,614 downwards.
TTTCCACTCGCCTGGACACGGCGGGCATCGACGAGACGACCTTGCAAGTTCGCTGGGAGAGCTTGAAACCGGAGAGCGAACCCCCGGTCGGGAATCAGCCATCGTCAGCAGAAAGTGGAAGACCCGCGCGGCGGGCGCCCGGCCCGATGGGGGAGTACTTCGAGATCGACGATGCAGATGCGGCCGACGAGTTCTACGGCATGGTCGATTTGGACGACCCTCGGTTGCTGGCACAAGATGGCTGGGCGCCGTCGGAGGGCAATCCGCATTTCCATCAGCAGATGGTGTACGCAGTGGCGATGAGCACAGTCCAGCAGTTTGAGCGGGCGCTCGGCCGGCCGGTCTTTTGGCGGCCGATGCCCAACGGCGCGTTCAGGCGCAGGCTGACGTTGCGCCCGCATGCTCTGCGCCAGGCAAATGCCTTCTATAGCCCAGAAGAGGTTGCGCTGCTGTTCGGCTATTTCGACGCCGACACTGATGACCCGGGCAAAGATATGCCCGGCGGCCGCATCTATTCGTGTCTATCGCACGACATCATCGCCCACGAAACCACTCATGCGATCCTCGATGGAATGCAGCGCTACTACAACCAGCCGACTAACCCCGACGTGCTTGCCTTCCACGAGGCGTTTGCCGACCTGGTCGCGCTGCTACAGCACTTCGCCCTCACCGACGTTCTCGAGCACGAGATCATCCGAACCCGTGGCGATCTGGAGACGGAATCGGTGATCGGCAGCCTAGCGATCCAGTTCGGCCGCGCCAGCGGTAACCGCGCCGCACTGAGAGACGCTATCGGCCGAATTGAGGACGGAATTTGGCACCGATCGCAGCCGAACCCAGCCCAGTACGACACGGCGACGACGCCACACGCACGGGGGGCGGTGTTGGTCGCCGCGATCTTCGACGCCTTTCTCGCCATCTACAACACTCGAACCTCAGACTTGCTGCGGTTGTCCAGCGGCGGCAGCGGTAACTTGCCGCCCGGTGCGATCCATCCCGATCTGGTGCATCGTCTCTGCGACGAAGCGAGCAAGAGCGCAAAACATGTCCTCACTATGATCATCCGGGCGTTGGACTACCTGCCGCCGGTCGACGTGACCTTCTTTGAATTCCTCCGCGCACTCATTACGGCGGACTTTGATCTTGTGCCTGACGATCGCCTTAACTACCGGGTCGCGTTCATCGATGCCTTCCGCCGCCGCGGGATTTATCCGAAGGACGGATCTAACCAGACAACAGCAGCTGGGCGCACGCTTTCAGTCGAGACCCTGCGCTGGCATCCACCCGACCGGGCACGCCGGCCGAAGCAGTGGGACGCCATCGAGAGTAACTACAACAAGATCGTCGAGAGCCTCAAGCCGTACGCCGACAAGTCCCATTACCTCAAGGACCGAGGCGAGCGGTTCACCAAAAAGATCCATCGCCAGAAAGCTCTGAAAGAACAGGCCATTGACACCTTTAGGAGCGCGCCCGATTTCGCCCGTGAGGTCGGACTCAACCCAGATCACCCATTCGAAATCGAGGAGCTGCGCAATGCCATGCGCATCGGTCCTGACGGACAAAACATTCCGCAGGTGTTGATATCGCTGATCCAGACGGTGCCGGTGCGTACCGACGCGCAAAGCTATGAGTTTACCGGTGGATCAACCTTGATCATCGACCTGACGATTCCCGCCGTTCGCTACTGCGTAAGTAAGAGCGTCGATAATGCGGCGACAAGGAACCGCACTGCCGAATTCCTCGCCGAAGCACAGGGAGACCCACTGCACGCACTTTTTTTCCGGCCGGACCCGCGCCGTCCATTCGCCGCACTCCACCAGCTCTCAAGCGCGCTATAGCAAAAAGCTTGAGCTCGCAACGTACCGCGACTGGCAGAGTAACCGCGCCGCAGGCGATGGATACGGCGGCTGCTCGATGACGTCGCATCCACGTGCTTCAACGCTCATGCTGGTTTCCTGGCTGTATCACGGAACGATGTCGCAGCCTCTATCCCGATATACCTGAGTAGCACAACATGACGCCAAGGGTGGTGACCCGAGTGGCTCCACCGACGCTGATTCTGTCAGCGTTGGTTGCTGGAGCAGCGGTGGCCCCGCAAGATTCGTACCGGCGGCGTCACCGCGCTCGCCTTGGTCGCGAGTGCGGCCAGACTAATCTGTGAAAGGACGTGCCGTGTCGAAGCAGCGTTTCACGCACCGTGTGCTCGTGTTCTTTGCCCAATTTCTGGATAACAAGGTCGGCTGGGATAAATTGCCGACTTTGCCTGGCATCCTTACGTTGGTAGCGCTCCGGAAACGGCTCCGAGAGGAAAATCTATTTGATACCGGCGTCGGTCCTGCCGAGGCTGAATTGGCCGACCCGCGATGGCTCCGTGCGCGTAGTCCCAACGGGACCTACAATGACCTGGACGAACCGGCGATGGGCGCTCGTGGTGTTCGATTCGGCCGGAATATTCCGCTTGAAAAGACCTATCCGCAAAGCGAACGCGCGATACTTAGGCCCAACCCGCGTCTGGTCAGCACAAGACTGCTCACCAGAGAAAGGTTGATCCCGGCTCGGGGCGCAAATGCACTCGTCGCCGCATGGCTGCAGTTCGAGGTTCACGACTGGTTCAGCCATGGAAAGAACATGCCCGACAATCCGTGGTCGATACCCCTACCGGAAGGTGACCGGTGGAATCACGATCCGATGGAAATTCAGCGCACCAGACCGGATCCCAGCTATGACCCCAATGGCGGCGGACCACCAACATATGTCAGTGATGACAGCCACTGGTGGGACGGATCGCAAATCTACGGCAGCGATGCCGAAGCCGTCGAGGCGCGGCGAGGAGAAGGCGGAAAGCTCAGGCTGGATGATCGCGGACTCATCCCAGCCGACCTTGAGAAGAGTTTGGACCTTACTGGGGTCGCAGGCAATGCTTGGCTGGGACTTGCTGTGTTGCATGTCCTGTTCAGCCGGGAGCACAACGCCATCGTCGAGATGCTCCATAAGACGCATCCTGAACTGAGCGACGACGACACCTTCGATAAGGCTCGGTTGATCAATGCGGCACTGATGGCGAAGATCCACACAGTTGAGTGGACCCCTGCCGTCATTTCCCACCCCACCACGCAACGGGCGATGAAGATCAACTGGTGGGGTTTGGTGGGGGAGCGAGTAACCCGTCGGTTCGGCCGGCTCTCCTCAAGCGAGCTGGTCAGCGGCATTCCCGGATCGCTGACCGACCACAACGGTGTTCCATACTCGCTGACAGAGGAGTTTGTGGCCGTCTATCGCATGCATCCGCTACTGCCGGACGACTACACCTTCAGAAGCGTAACGGACAATTCACTACTGGCTGACCTTAGGTTTCCTGATCTGGACGCGTTGCATACGCGTCAACGCCTTGAGGAGTTCGGGATGGCGAACGCCCTCTATTCATTCGGTCTCATCAATCCAGGCATCGTCTGTCTCCACAACTATCCGCAATCCCTGCAACACTTCCAGAGGCCTGACGGCACAACCGTCGACCTCGCCGCGACTGACGTCATGCGCGTTCGGGAGCGCGGGGTGCCCCGGTACAACGATTTCCGTCGTTTGCTCGGGATGAAATCTCCCACGACGTTTGACGAGCTGACGCCGAACTCCGATTGGGCTCGGGAGCTACGCGAGGTTTATGACGGCGATATCGAAAGTGTCGACCTAATGGTTGGAAACTACGCCGAGCGCTTCCCGAAGGGTTTCGCGTTCAGCGACACGGCTTTTCGCATTTTCATTCTCATGGCGTCCCGTCGCCTTAAGAGTGACCGATTCTTCACTACGGACTACCGGCCCGCCCGATACACAGAGGAGGGCCTGCAGTGGGTGGCGGACAACACCCTTGTTTCAGTTCTGTTACGTCACTTCCCGGAGCTTTCTCTCTCCCTTCACAAGGTGGAGAACGGTTTTCATGCCTGGCGGCCTGTCGACCGCTGACAATCGTCGCAGCAGCGATTGGAACCGGTCTGCCCGACTGGCGCTGTCGGACCAAATTGCGCGGAGGGGGCGGCGAAAACTCGATTACAGGAGAGCGCCTTTGTGAAATACGATGAGGTCCGTGCTGGTGGGGCGCGATCACGAACTAGCCATGATGCGGTCATGTCTTGATGACGCACGGACGGGCACGAGCGGCGTCCTCGTTCTCAACGGGGAACCCGGAATCGGCAAGAGCGCACTGCTGGCCGAGGCGCGCGGCGCTGCCGAAGGCGCTGTGCTGTCCACCGTCGGCGTGGAAAGCGAAAGCGACATTGCCTACGTCAATCTGGCCGATGTGTTCCGGCACCACTACTCCTTTCTGAACGCCATTCCGGATCGACAGGCGGATGCGCTCGCGAGCGTGTTCGCGATTGGTCCGTCAAAGCCTGCAGACCGGTTCACTGTCGCTGCGGCAACGCTCAACCTGCTGGCAGCGATAGCCGCCGACGGGCCCGTCTTGGTCACCATTGACGATGCTCAATGGGTTGATCGAGCCTCATTGGGCGCGCTGACGTTCGCTGGGAACCGACTCGAGGTCGAAGGCATCGTCTTAATGTTTGCCGTCAGATCAGGACAGCCGGTGGCTCAGCAGCTGAGCCGGTACCACACGCTGTCGCTTGCCGGCCTTGACGTCTCGGCGGCGCGGGCATTGGTCGCGCGGGCTGGGCTTCCCGCCATGTCGGAGGCCTCGACGTCCCGGCTCATCGAAGAATCGGGTGGCAACCCGCTTGCGCTGCTGACCCTGCCAGCGACTATGAAGCCCGATGACTTCGCGATGTGGGCGCTGGGCGCTGAGCCACTGCCCATCAGCTCCGTGATGGAGGACGCGTTTTGCGACAGCATCCGCGCCCTGCCGGATCAGACTCGGCGGGCGCTGCGCCTGCTGGCCATCATGGGAGCAGGCAATGCCGAGCACTTCAGGTCGGCATTGGGGAGGGAACGCCTCAGCTTCGACGACCTTGATCCAGCCGAGGATGCCGGGCTCATCACTTACCAGCACGGACATCCAGAGTTTCGCCACCCCCTGGTACGCGCGGCCGCGTACCGGACGTCTTCCTCTACCGGGCGCCGGCGAGCGCACCTACTCGCCGCCGAAGTCTTGGAGCAGTCCACGAGCGCAACAGCCCTCGAACGCCGAGCTTGGCATCTAGTGGCCGCCCACACCGCACCGAACGAAGCCCTTGCTCAAATCTTCCAGGCGGCCGCAGACAGCGAGTTGACCGCTGCCAACTTCACGGTCGCCGGAAGGCTTTACAAACGAAGCTGCGAATTGACACCGGCAGGAAATGTCGCGATGCGGCGGATGTTTCAGGCCGCCAATGCCTTGCGCCTGGCAGGTGCCATCGACGAGGTTCGCCCACTGCTCCGCGACGCGATGAGCTTGGGGGACGACCCAGGACTTCGGGCCGCGATCAATTATGCGCATTACCGCTTGCAGGTCTTCACCGGCGTGATGATCGACGGCCGAAACGGGCTGATGCAAACCGGAGCGGCAGCAGCCCGCCACAACCCGGCGCAGGCCGCCGAAATATTCGGCGATGCCGCCCTTGCCAACCTGGTCATCGGTGATATTCCGGGCGCACGGAGCACAGCCGAGCAGGCCATGCAACTAGTTATGATCCCCGGGCGCGGTCCGCCGCTCGGGGTTGCGGCGATCAATGCCATGGTTAAGGCCCTCGCCGGCGATCCCGTTGGTGCCCGGAGACTGATCCACCATCGGGCAGCAGAGATCGACGCCCTCGATCCGCTGGGAATCGACTTCGGCTACCAGATTCCCCTTTTGCTGAGCATTGCCTACCTGGCAAGTGAGGAAGTTGATCGAGCCCGAGTTGTGCTGGGGCGAGCCGTCGAGGGTGCTCGGCAGCGCAGCGCAATTGGCATAGTCCCATTCCGCTTGAGCAGCCTGGCTCGCTTCGAGTTCTGGCAAGGTCGTTGGGCGAGTGCACTGGCGATGGTTCACGAAGCTATTCGGCTCGCAGACGATACGGGATGGATCAGTGAACGACCTAGCAGTTTGGCAGTCTTGGCACGAATTGAAGCAGTGACCGGCCATCCAGAAGAGGCGCGCGCGCATGCGATGGAGGCAATCGCAGCCTCAGAAGCGATGGCAGCCGGAACCTACCGCGCATTTGCACAGATCGCCCTAGGTGTACTCGAACTCACCGCGGGGAATGCGGCTGGAGCTATTAGCCATCTCGAAAAAGTCTCCGCCTTTAGCGATGAATTCGGTTTCAGTGATTCCCCACTCATGTGGTGGTCGGGCGATCTGCTCGAGTGCTACGTCTCGGAGGGCATGGAGGATGCAGCCCGAGGCCAGCTCGGTCGCCTTGAGAAGGCTGCCGCGAATCCAGCGATGCCCACAACGGCAGCAGTTGCCGCCCGTTCGAGGGCGCTGCTCGAACCGGCGTCGTTCGAAAATCACATGACTGAGGCACTTCGCCTGCATTCCATTAGTGACATGCCGTTCGAACGCGCACGCACGGAACTGATGATTGGACAGCATCTACGACGCCACAAGCAGCCCACGAAGGCTCGATCTCTACTCACCGCCGCGCTGGCGCTCTTTGATCGGCTGGGGGCACCCGACTGGGCGAACCGGGCGCGCAGCGAACTGCAGGCTACGGGAATTCGGATGCCACAACCGACGCCCGGTGGACTCACCACCCTTACCCCCCAGGAGCTTCAAGTAGCGCTTGCCGTTGCTCGCGGGCACTCCAACCGGGAGGTTGCAGGCTTGCTGTTTCTGAGTACCAAGACGGTCGAATTCCATCTCAGGAACGTGTTCCAGAAACTCGGCATCAATCGCCGTACCCGGTTGGCCACCATAGTCGCCCAACAAGCAAACCTCCCCATATCAGCCGCCAGCTGACGCCGCCGCGGCCTCAGTTTGGCGTTACGGCGAGGCGCAAAAGCCGCCAGCCCGGCAGCTGGCGAACCGGTCTCACGCACGACTGCAAACCCTAGGGTGCAAACCTAGGGATTCTGTCGAAGCCTCCCGGCAACGGCCCACCGTAATTTCCAAACAGCCGCATTCCCTTTGCGGCGCCCTGGAGAGGAGGCCGCTGCATGTCACACTCAGACGCAGAACTTATTGAAGCTGCCAGGGAATGTGACGAGGAAGCGTGGGAGCAGATCGTCGGCCGTTATCAGCCGCTCATCAACGGAATTAGCCGACGGCATCGATTGGCGCCGGACGACGTCAATGACCTAAGCCAGTATGTTTGGATGCAATTGCTGGACCACATCCATAAATTGCGTGAACCCCGCGCGCTCCCCGGCTGGATCGCGGCGACCACGACACATCGGTGCTATGAGATTTTGCGCTATCACAAACGTTCCGTCAGCGTGGATCCCCTCGTGATCGGCCGTTTTGAACTCGCCGAGGCCACGGCAAGGAAGACAAATGGCGAAGGTCCCTTGGGAGTCGACGATGACCTCTTGCGGGCGGACGAACGCCGCGCCATCCGGCAGGGCCTGGCTGAATTGACCGAGAGTCAGCAAGAGTTACTGAGCTTGCTTGTTGCCGACCCACCCGTCCCGTACTGCGAAATCAGTCGGCGCATGAGTCTCCCAATCGGCAGCATCGGTCCTACCAGGGCTCGGTTGCTTAAGAAGCTAAAGGGGAACATCGCGGTGCGGCAACTGATTGAGGACATGCCCGGTGCTCGTTCGGGCGCCCGCATGAATAGACATCGCAAAGTTGCATAGCTGAGCCCCCGGCTTGGTCAGCCTGGGGCCCGTCGCAGCGGGGAAGCCAGGGCCCCAGTAGCGACAAGCGCGTAGTCCTGCGGCGGCCGGAGCAGGTTTCGTGCGAAGATCTGGATCAGCCACCGGCCAGGGGCAGGATCATCGATTCGGATCACCTCGACGTTGTTATCGACGTCTGAATTGGTGAGATCTGGCAGCCCGGTGTTCCCCGTGATCTTTGCGCCCTTGGGATCTTGGACTAGCAGACTCACGTCGTTCTGCAGTGATCGCCCAGGCAGGTCTGTGTAAGCCAGGCACAGTCGGAATGGCATTCCGCCGCGAACGTCGAGATGAAAGCGGCGCCGCTCGCCTGTTTCACCAAGCTGGAGGTTGGGAGTCTCCCAGCAGTCGACGAACTCCAGCCGGAGGCCCGGCTCGGCCGGGTTGGGGAGAGATGTCGTCAAACTGACTTCACCGAAGCCCTGGTGGAAATTCGGGCGGGCACTCCGATCGGCTATTGAGTCTGGGCCCGTGAGCCAGCGCGCGCCGTTCACCAGCGTCGCCTTGAGCAGGGCAGCGCTCGGCGAGGTGTGCCGCTCATCGACGTAGTACTGGCGGACGAGCACGGCACAGCCGGCCACCAATGGGCAGGCCATGCTGGTCCCGCCCATATATGCGTAGGCGCGGTTATGGTCGACCAAGCCCCAGAAGTTCTCATCTGGTGCCAGCTCCGACCGAGTCGAGATGATGTCTGTGCCTGGGGCAACGATGTCCGGCTTGATCCGGCGATCGTCGCATGGGCCTCGACTGCTGAAGGCGGCCATACCCTCCGAGTCGCCGGACAGCTGCTGGTCGGCGATCGGCGGCTTGGGAAAGTCGCGGGGCCAGGTGTTGCCGTATGTCCGGCCAGACAGTCCCCCTGTCGTTCGGCTGGTGCGGGCGGCGCCCACAGTGAGTGCGTTCTTGCAGGACGCCGGGGAGCCGATCGAGAGCCAGTCGACGAAGCCGGGGGCAGAGTTGAATGGATTCGCAGCCGTCCCCTCGTTGCCTGCTGCGATGACAATGAGCATGTCCCGACGCTTGGCTGCGTATGCGTCGACGTCGTTGGCGTCCACTGTGTAAGCAGACGCAGTCGCCGCACCCCAACTGTTGCTGTGGATGCGTGCGCCTGCCTGGTAAGCAGGCTCGAAGAGGTCCTCCAGCGATACTGGCAGCCCCCCAAGCCCGCCGTTTGCATCGAGCAGCGACTGGAAGTACAACCTCGCTTCCGGTGCCACGCCTGCAAACGAACCGTTCGATGCCGAACCATCGGCGAGCACCGAACCCGCGACGTGGGTGCCGTGGCCGTGGGGGTCAGCGGAGTTGTTCGGACGGCCGAGCGCGACTACGTCGATGACCCGTCCTGCGAAGTCGGGATGCGCCTGGTGCAGACCGGTGTCGGCCACGGCAACTATCTGCCCAGCACCGGTTTGCGGGAGGTTCCGCGCCCCGTTGCCCGACGTGACGCCGAGCAAACGGCGGGCGACATCGTTGAACAACTTCGGCGGCACGTACTCGACCATGCTGAGAACACCTGGCAGCGTGCTGATCTCCCGCTTCAGGTCGGAGTCGTCAGGCAGGACCAGCCGGATCCGTCGGCCACCTGCGCCCTCGATCTCGACGTCGTTTTGTTCGAGCCAAGACAGCACCTGTGTCCGCACAGATCCATCGGAGAGCCACAGATCCCACATTCGTGCGACGGGTCCAACTCCGAGGTCGCCGCTGTCTGCCGTCAGCACGATCGGGCCCGTCTTGGACGGCCCGTAGCGCTCGACGTCGCGAACGAAAGGCAGATTGATCAACTCCGCGGCCTGCTCGGGCGTGGCGGTCGCGACGTAGGCATGGTCCGGGACGTACTCGTTGAGCACGGCGCCCGTCTCAGCGATTGCCTCGCGCATCTCACTCATTAGTGGATTGCTGAGGCTTACCAGCCACTGCGTCGGCGTCGCGGGCTGCGGCGGCGGGATCTCGTCGTCCTCGCCAGGCTGCCATCCCTGGACTCCTGTCTCTGCCGACATGGTGTCCCGCGCCATCGCCGCCGTTCTGGGGCGGCCGGCCGGTGCCAACTCGTCGACGACCAAACCGGCCCGCTCGAGTTCCTCGATGTTGTCCTCATCGATGTCCCCGATGACGTAGCTATCAGTCACCTGCGCGTTCTCGACACGCTGGGCTGCCAAGGTCCGCTCGGTCTCGTGCATCACGTATGCGATGACATGCTTTGTTCCCATGACTTCCTCCCACAGCTCAGTAGCGGTTGCACCGAAATCGCTTGCTTAACCCCGACGGGCGTACTCCTACTGCTCAGAGCTGGTGTCGCGCTACGTGATACAGGCCGCGACCAGTTTGCGCGTCCCGCTGCTCCCACCTACAACTCTAGGGAGCGCCCGTCCAGATAGTTTGGTTGGATCCGGCTGGGACGATTACAGCTCTGCTGGGGTATCGGTTCATTCCCGAACAAATTCGGCGAGTTTCAGAGGCGGATCGGCTTCAACCGTGGTTTCGCCACGACACCTGCGTGACCCTCAGGGTAGACGACCCGGGGTACGGCGTGGGGTCGCTGCAGGCCGGCGTCGGCGCCTATCGGGTGGATGCCGGCGGCTTCACGGTGCTGTACAAGTCCAACAGAGGCCAGAGCGGCTCGATCTACTACAACTGGCTGGCGGTCGGTCGATGGGCATGATCCTCGGCTTAGCGGCGAGAGCCGGGGACGACGCCGAGGCGCACCTCCGGATGGAATACCACCGACGTTGCCAGAGCTAGCGCGGTCCGGCGGGGATGTTGAGCAGCAGTAGTTGAATCCAGGCCGGCGTGATCGCGTTACCTTGCGACGGCGACAGGACCTAAGCCACCACTGATGAGATGATCACCCACTTGACCTAAGACGCAGTGGCTGCCAATTGCCACTGTCGTCACTGCTCTCCCTGCCCGAGTCAATCCACATTCCGGCGTTCTCAATAATGTGGAGGAGCGCGTCACCACTATCAACACGACTGCAGTCCACGCAAAGCGCCGGAACGCGCGCAGCCGGAATGCCCGAGGTGCAAAATGTCATGTTCCGAGTAACAGGAGCACGGCATAGCCCGGCAATAAGGAGGAAATTCCAACGATCGCCGCGGATGACGGCAGAAGGTGTACGGGTAATAATCTCTGCGGCTCAAGCCCGTGTTCCGGCCAGCTCGAGAGATGCCATATGAACGTCCGGTACGGTGGCCCGGCGCCAAATATAGCGACGATCGCGCCCCCCAGACCCAACCCAAATGATGATGCCTGCCGAGCGCAGCCCAGGTTCAGGAGCGCTCGGCCGCGGCCCGCGAGCCGTCTGCCTTGTTGAGTCATCATGCGCGGTCACTTGGTTGGCATCGTCGAGACTGGCGAACCAGATGTGGATTAGTGAGGTTCAGTGGCCGAAGCGGCGTGGGCCGCCATTAGCTCGATAAGCCGCCGGCCGTACGCCGACGAAGCCCCGGACACGCCTTCCTCTCCGCTCGTCTCTTCGTTGCCAGCAGTCAGCACTTCCAGGCCGTCCCTCGACTGGGCTGCAAGCGCGTTCACAGCCGCAACGCTGCGCGGATATAAGAGACTGAGCGCGCGCTTGTCCCCGTCAGACAAGTTCACGCCGTCGCCCTTCGGCGCGCACGGGCTTGGATCGCTCTTGTAGAAGAACGGTGCAAACCGGTAGAGCATGACCGACGCTGGATCGAATCCGCTTGCGACTGCCTTAGGATCTTCGGCCGTCCGGAGGTTGTGATCGACCTTTGCCTTCGACCATCTGTTTGGCGGCCCGGCCAAATATGTGTAGATCCCTGGTCGACGACCTTGCGCATCGGGGACGAAGGCACCGTTCGCATTCGTGGTCGGAACGTATCCGGGATCGTTTTCCCAGCGGAAGTCGCCCTCGCACGGTCCGCGCATGTTTTGGTGTTCGTGTTCGAATGCCAGGGCATGGAGAAACTCGTGACGTACGGTGCCTTCCCAGCCTCGCGGCTTGTTGGTTTTGAAACCGCCGAGATTGAGACTGCGCTGCCCCGGACCTCCACCGATGGGACCGACGGGTGCGATCGTCGGATCGGTGCTGTCGGTGCCGACAAAGGACCAAAACCCCCCCATGTCGAAGCTGACCCGGATTTCGGCATTGTGCACGGTGTCCGTCTCCGACCAACGCCGATATTCGCCGGTCTGCTGATCTCGACCGAAGTCAAGTGTCAGATTTGTGGCAGCCGTGATTTGTGCCGTGGCCGCCTCGATATCGGAATGCAGCGTTTTATCGCCGTCGAGGAAGGCAACGCGGACCACCGAACCAACGGGCCAACGAGCTAAATCAACGACGATGAATTCAAGGCCGTCGGTACTCTTCGCGAGATCCTGTCGCCATGCATCGCGGACCTCGAGCCCTGCTACGACGTCATCTGGCAACGACTCCAGCGTTGTCCCCAAAGCTCGATCATCGTTGTAACCCACGATGGCCTCCTTTCTCCGCCGCACGTTAGGTGCGGATATCTTCTCGTCGTTCCAGCGGGATGAATACTGGAAGTTCTGGCGCCTCTCGCGCCCGCTCCATTGCCAACGGGTCCGCGTCGACGTACGCCGACAAGTCGTAACCGGTTGCATCGGCGAGATCGGAGACGGCAATCTGGAATGTTCTGTATGGGCCGAGGACGAATCCTTCGTTAGCCTCGCTGCGGTCTCGCTTCTCAAGGAGATCGCGGATCAGGTCTCCTTGGCTGAGCAAATAGGCGGTAGCGTGCAGGCTCTTGCCCTCGGAGTTCACCATAATGACCAGCTTCCAGAACTCCCGCGGGAGGAAGACTCCTGGCTTGATCTCCCGATCGTCGTCCCGGTTCACCGGCCCTGTGAATACGCATGCCTTGAAGCCGTGGGTGCGTGCGCTCTCGAGGATGTAGTCCTCCAGACCGAGCCAAAGCTCCTTGCCCTGGTTCATCTCTGAATGCTGCGGGGCAGCGTTGGTGTAGTGGAAGGTGTCGCCGTTCGCGCGCTCGGCCAAGTCACTGCGAGCACCTCGCACTGCTGCAGTGTCCCAGTTTGGATCCTGCCTCCGGACCATGTGGCCACGGTCGATCTCGGGATGGTCATAATCGACGCTCGTCAACTGGATATCGCGTGGCAGACGACCATCAGCAAACCATCGGTCGTTATTGCGCTTGATGGAAACAAGGCTGCTGCCGTCGATATTCACCGCCGTGATCACGGGCTGTCGTCGGACCGCTGAGAATCGAACACCGAAGTGGGTGTATCGCACCTCGGCCGGCCGATCCGCAATCTCGTCGCTGGGCCTGGCTAGCGCAGCCATGACGTTGTCGATCAAGCCGGGCCATGGGGCGGCAAAGCCCGCGTCCAAGAAGTGTGGGTCATATCCCGGCCGCTCTTTGAGTTGGTCTGGTGTGTGGACGCCGTCATGGGCCGCCTCCGTTTGGGTTCCGGCGCTTGGGACGCCGATGAAACCGAAGCCAGCTCGATCGCCAGGATGTACGAGCTGACGGAGGGTCGCAGCGCCGATTGCGGAGTTTTCCACGCCGTAGACGCCGGCGAAGTGCAAGCCAACGACCTTCCGGTCTTCGAGGCGAATCAGCGGAGACCCGGAGTTCCCGCCCAGCGTCGTGCAGTCATGCCGCAGTGTCGTGCGACCTGTCAGGGCTTGCATAACTTTGCCGGGGGCGAAACGTTTCACGTTGTACAGGTCACGGAAATATCGGGCCTGATCATTGGCATCGTTGCGGCTATCGAAGGCCGGATAACCGACGATGGCGACAATCTGGTCAGTGTCGGCCTCCTCATCGGCCAGCGGCAGTGCAGAGGGTAGGTCGTCGCCCTCGATGCGCAAGAGCGCCACGTCTGCTGCGGTGTCATCGGCGAGATAGACAATGTCGCGGACTTCGAAGGGGCGGGCGTCAGACGCTCGCGACCCGACTTCCTCCTTGAAGTCGAGATTCATTCCATATCGCACACCGGACAGGGGTGACCGCAGGAAAGCTCCGCCACCGGCCGCAGTGCGCATCGCTACCAGCTTGGCGACATGCCGATTCGTCGCGACAAGTCGAGTCGTGCCTTCCGCCGCAATCACCCAGCCGGTCCCGCCCCAGGTCATGGCATGGTTGAGAAACTCAACTCGACCGACGGACTTTATGAAAGGTTCCACACCCAAGATCAATGCATCGGTGCCATCCGGGAAGTCAACAAGCGGCTCCAGCTGGATGGCGTCGTTCCGGATCAGTAGCGGCGGGCGGCCGATCCGCTGGACTATCGCCTCCAAGACGTTGGTAGGGACGGCACTCTCGAGCGGCTGCCGGTCGGCCGCAACTCTCTCGGCAGCCGCCTCGGTAATCTCTTCGGCTGCCGCCTCCGGCACGTTGCCGTTCACGATCGCCTCGCGGACGGCTTCGGCGAGTTCAGGTGATGAACGCAGCCGGTTGGTGATGCGTTCGAGTCTCTCGTTCGTCATGTGGATCACCTGATTAGAGGAGCCGACTTGGTATCAAATACGTCCAATTCGGGATGAGGGGCGCGAGCAATCTATCGCAGGCGCTACGCGAGGCGTGCAGATGGGCTCAATGGGCGCGTCGGTGCGGATGTCATGGCTTGGCCCACTGATCGAGCGGGACGCAAAGGCACCGTCGTACCGTCGCCGCCGTCGGTGGCGCGATGCCCAGATCCCAGCTGTGCGCGTGGACGCTACTGTCATGACCTTTTGCAGCTACTTTCGGGACCCCTCGCCGCGGTTTCCGTATCAGCGCTTGGCAGCTGTGCTCGCCGCTTCAGAACGGACCTGGCCAAGGTGACCCCGGTGGTGCGTCGGACCTCGCAGAAAGCTTGCCTACTCGAAGCCAGCGAAATCCCGATCATGATCGATCTGCTGAGCGACAGAGCGGCCGAGCGCCTGCAGCTGCGGGATCGCATCGACGGCATCGAGCTTGCGCAGGCGTTCCCGCTCGCGCGCCGAGGTGATACCGAAGTCGGCAAGTGCCTCCTCGGAGAGGTCAGCGTCGTAGCGCAAATAGGTGAAGAGATTCGCTCCGGCGGGGCTCAGCCCGTTGAGCCGGCTTCCGAACTCGCGGTCGATGGTCGCGCCGGCTCGGGCTCGGGCGAGCGAGCGACAGACCATGTCCTGTCCAACCGAGGACCCGCGCATGAAGACGGCCGGCAGGTTCGAGGCGTTGAACAGCAGTCCTACCCTCCGGCTGCTGAGACCGGGGTGCACCCCAGCCGCGGCACCGGTGCCAACGGAAACGACCAGCAGGTTCGATTCGCCGACGGGCCAGGCGACGCCGTACTCGGGTAGGGTCGCCATCAAGAACAGCAGCAAGGCCGGATTGTTGAACGGCGTGATTCCGCCGTCCTGGAAGAGAAACTCACGCGAGCCCAACTGGATCCGCTGCGGCGGGAAGTAGATTGGGGCCGCCGTACTGCCCCGGACCAACGTGCTAAGCGGAAGGTCAAGGTTGCGGTCGGGCTTTGCGTTGAGGTATCGGTCGGCCCGGTTGTACCTGGCCCGAGTACAGTTACTGACCGGCCAGAGCGAGTCGGTCACGGTGTTGTGCAGCACGAGCAGGAGCAGGGAACGGAGTTTTGGATCACCCAGCGTGGCTCCCCGCCCGAAGAGGTTTTCCAGTTCCTCTGTAAGCGGGCCGTCTCGATAGAACGACCGCAGCCGCATCGGCAAGAATCGCCGCTGGAAGACCTTGCGCCCCAGCTTCTCGTATCGCTCCCGAACCTCGCTGACCGGCTTCCCCAGGGCCAGAGCAGCGGCGATGATCGCGCCGGTACTTGTCCCCCCGATGTAGTCGAAGTAATCCGACAACACCAGGTCTGGGTCGCCTCGGCGAGCTCGAAGCTGGTTCTCAATGGCACCCAGAATCTCCAGCGTCAGCGCGCCCCTGATGCCACCCCCGTCCAGCGCCAGCATGCGCTTAGGTCCGGGCGATAACTGGCGTTCCTCGTATTCCCGCGGCGTCGGGTCGATTACGCAAGCCCGGGGATCGGGTCCACTGAACCCGAGCCGACGCACCAGGTCGGCCGTTCCGCCCGGACCATCTCCCCGCTTACCGTCCCAGACGAGTGCCGCGTAAGGCCGGTCCGTGCGGGAGGTCGCCAGGTCCACCAGCCGGGCATTGGCACGTTCGAACACATCCGCACCGTCTGCCCTCGTGTCGTTGCTACCCGCGGCGACTTCGACCTCCGCCCGCTCGAGAAGACTCCGGAACCGGGTTGCCCAGTCGCTACCTGGCAGGACTACGGAGCATCGCTCGAACTCGTCAGGCGGCAGCGCCAGGCACACGTAAACAGCGGCGCCACGCCGAAGCCCAGCTTCGGCGGCGAGAATGTCGGCCCCTCGCGCCCCCCCGCACAGAATCGTCGTTCCTGGCCCTACACCCCACGCGTCGAACGCCTCGTCTATTTCTCGGGAGACCCGTTCCACCTGGCTTGGGGGAAACCTTGGCTCTTTCCGGTCCGGCGCATCGATCATGTGGCCACTGACAACGACGACGGCAGGTGCTTCAGACATGGGCGACACCTCGATCTGCCAGCTCCGACGCCAACGTGCACAGTATTGCAGTGGCATGCACGTCGATATAACTGAACCGCCGTCGGTCGAGCAGGCCATTGCATCGGAGTCGTCGGCCTGCCGAGAGCTGATTGCTGAGGATGAGCACGACGGATACCGTGGCCTATGACTGAACTGACATGTAATCCGCAGGAGGGACCATGCGGGCCTTCGTTATCCGTGGCTTCGGGGAGAAGGCCGGCGTCAACTTCGACTGGGTTGACAAGGAATTGATCGCACCGGCGCTCGCGAGGGTTGGGCTGGAGGGAGGAACCACCGGGGAAATCGTGGAGGCCGGCAACATCCGGGACGACGTCATCCAAGAGCTTGTCATGGCGGACGTCGTCGTTGCGGATGTTTCCATCCACAACGCCAACGTTTTCTACGAGCTTGGTATCCGGCATGCCATGAAGAACCGCGCCACAGTGCTGATTCGTGCCCGCATCGACGAGGTGCCTTTCGACCTGAAAGGGGAGCGGTATCTGTCGTACGACCAGACCGTCCCGGCGGCCGAGGTCCAGCGGCTGGTGCAGATGCTCCGGGAGACGCTGGCGAACGAACGCGACGACAGTCCGGTTTTTCGGTACCTGCCCGGTCTGACAGCAGGCAGCCGCACCGCCCTTCTAAAGGTCCCCAGGGACCTGGCGGAGGATATCGGCCAGGCACGCGAGGGAAAGTGGGCCGGCGAACTCCGACTAATCGCCGAGGAGGTTGTCGGGCTCCGCTTCGAGGAGGCGGCGCTTCGTTTGGTGGCTCAGGCGAGCGCGGACATCGGGGACGACGACGGGGCGAGAGAGGCGTGGGAAAAGATCCGGGCTGCCCGCCCGGACGATCTCCAAGCCAACCGGGCGCTGTCCGACATCTACCGACGGCTGGGGAAACTCGTCGCGTCCGACCAGGCGATCGAGCGGGCACTGAGTGGGGCGGGGCTGGGCACGCGCGATCGGGCCGAGTTGTACGCGCTGCGCGCCAGCAACAGCAAGCGGCGCTGGGCGGAGCAGTGGCGGCGTGAGAGCGAGCCGGCGGCGCGCATGCGTGTAGCGCTGAGGTCTCGGGAACTGGAGTTCTCACTGGCCTCATACCGCCGCGGCTTCGACGAGGACCTCAATCACTGGTACTCCGGCCTCAACGCCCTCGCTCTGGGAAAAATCACGCTGGAGCTCGCTGCTCGCGATCCGTCCGCCTGGCAGACACGATTCGACAGCGACGAGGACGCCGAGGACGAGCTTCGACGACTCAGCTCACAGGTCGACTGGCTGGCCTCGACGGTGCGCGCATCGTTGGATACCGAACGCACCCGTTCCCGCAGGCAGGGAACCATCGACCCATGGTTGGAGATCAGCATTGCGGACCTCCGATTCCTTACGAGCAAAGATCCCGAGCGGGTCAGCGCTGCGTACGAGGCGGCCATGAGTCCGGTGTTGAGTCAGGCGGCCACCATCCGCTCCATCAGGGAGCAGGTCGAGATATACCGCGACCTCGGCATCCTCGTCGAGAACGCCGACGCCGCACTGGCCGTTCTTCCCCCAGCGGCCAGGCAAGGGGTCACGAAGATCCATCCGGTTGTCTTCTCCGGTCACATGATCGACGCTTCCGGTCGCCCACAGCCGCGCTTTCCGGCCGACAAAGAGGACGTTGCCTTTCAGGCGATCCGGGAGAAGGTTGGCGAGATCGAGGCCGCGGCCGAGAAGGAAGACGAGGCAGAGCTCATCGGGATTGCGGGAGCCTCTGACGGCGGCGATCTGCTCTTTCACGAGGCCTGTCACGAGCTCGGTATCCGCACGAACGTGCTGTTGCCCGTACCCGAACTCGTTTACCGTGCCACGGCCCTGTCTCGGCAGGCATCGCGCTGGGCCGAGCGCTACTACGCAGCTCTGCGGAGAGCCGAGAAGCCCGTACGCACTCTCGCCCGCAACCTCACTATGCCTGGCTGGCTCGCGACTCGGCCTGACTACGACCTCTGGCAGCGCAGCAATCGCTGGATCCTGCACCATGCCTGGGCCACGACGACGACGGACCGCGTGACCGTGTTGGCGCTATGGAATGGCCAGCTCGGTGACGGCAGGGGCGGCGTCGCAGATATGGTGGCCCGCGGTCGGCTCCGGGGCGCCGACATCGTCACGTTGGATACAGTGGCGCTGTTCGAGTTGTCGGAGGTCCCCGGTGACCAGCCTGCGGGCACCCACGTAACATCGTGCGACGCCGTTGATCTGGTCGAAGCCGGGACGGGGCCAGAGCCGCCTGAGCTGGCCGGGGCTGAGCAGGTCGGCCCGCTGGGGGGGACCGTCGGCGCTCCCGTCAAGGTCGCCGAATCGAACTCCGGCTGGAGCACCGCTCCGAACACCACAGCCGGCAACGGCTAGGGCTGCCAACGTGGACGCCGACACCGCCGACTCGAACGCCACCGGGCCAACCGCCGCTAAGGCGGGGACGGATCGTCAGCTTGAACTGGTCTGGCGCCGCCATCGGCAGTGGTCACGTGCGGCGAACGCAGCGAGGGCGCGGTTGGATCGGTGGCGGTTGTGGAATCTGCTGCTGCTCGTGCTCGGCGCACTCGCTGGAGCTATGGCCGCCCAGACCTGGTTGGCCTCAGGGACAGCGACGGGGTTCGCGATCGTCGCGGCGGCCGCGTTGGCCCTCGCAGGATTCATCCAGGCCAAGGCCCTGAACGCCAATCAGACCACGCGCTGGACCCGGGCACGTGCGGCCTCGGAAACGTTGAAGGCCGAGCTCTACCAGTATCTACTTCGAGTCCCGCCGTATGCCGGCGAGAATCGAGCGCAGGCTTTGCTGGCGCAGCTCGACATTGTCCAAGCCCGGGCTCACGACCGGCTGGTCGACCAGCAGACAACGCCGGCCGACGACCACCCAGCGCCATCGGTGCGCACCTTCGATGACTATGTGGCCCATCGTGCGCAGGATCAGGCGGACTGGCATCGGAAGAAGAGCGGTGAGCACGCACGTCATGCTCGGAGGCTGCGCATTTGTCAACTCCTTGCCACCGGTCTCGGTGTCATCTTGTCCGCGATCAGTGGCTTCGTGCCCTCCTGGCGGGTGTCTACCTGGACCGCCGCCGCTACCACGATCGCGGCCGCGATTGGCGCACATCTGGCTGCAACCCAACACCAGCGCATTGCGGCGGCCTACGCTTCCACCACCGAGCAACTCGACCAGCTCATCGCAGACATCGACCCCACCACCGCGATAGTGGAACGCCAGGCGCAGTTCGTCGCCGACGTCGAGCGCGTACTCGTCGCACAGAATGATGGGTGGATGGATCTCATCAGCCCCACGCGGACGGCACCCTGAGAAATGGAATTGTCCAAGAGTGCGTAGCGTCTTGGAACTCAAGGAGCTGATTCCGGCCGGCCGTCCTTATCAGACTTTGTGGTGATTGTAGCGCGGCGAGAGCAGGACTCATATCGGTTCGATGAAGTTCAGATTTGCAGTATCAAACCTTGACTGTCGTCATCAACTCATTCGAGAGCAGTCTTGTAAAGACTCGAGCCGTCGGCCAGACCGGCAGGGACGCCTGTGGTCGGCAGAAGCTGCGTCTGGATGGTTGTCCAACACTGACACGCCATCGTCGGACACTAAGTTGACGCGAATGCGACTTGGTGACAGGAGAAAGAGACGAGACTCACCGAGGGAAGATGTCATGACGAGTAAGACGGGAAAGTCGACGACGTTCGCCGGACAGCTCAGGCACTTCGCGCAATCCGTCGATATCGTGGACGGAGGCAGGTTCGACAACGTGCGCGATCTCGTGTACAGATACGTCCTCAGGGAGCCGATTGGAGCCGTCTACTTCGAACTCCTGCACGAGCAGTGGGTCGGTGACCACGGAGATCGGCGATCATTTTTGCAGACTTTCTGGACCAGCCAGGACCCATTGAGACACTCGTGGCAGGTTTATCCTGCAGCTGGGAGGGACAGCAACCCGATCACTGAGGCGTTTGCCTATGAGCGGCCGATGTGGATCGTCAGCTCAGATAGGGGTCCATTGGCCCAGAGCCAGAACGGGAGCCACACTGACCTCTGGTCGCATTCGACGGATCTGCCCGCATACAGGCCGGTATCGAACGCAGCCCGCACGGTCGTCATCCTTCCCCTCATCCACCAGCGCAGAGTGGGTATCTACTGCCTCGAGAGCCCGCGTTACATTGACATCACAGATGTTGCCAAACTGGAGCTGAGCAGGCTGGGCGACGCGTTAGCGATGCTGTATGGCCTCTGGGAGGTCAACAAAGCTCAATTGACCGGCACCGAGCAGGCGATTGGTGATCTTCGCGAGGGACTCCAGCGAGCCAAGTTCCCGCGACTCTCGAAGCCGCATGTCTTCCTGGCATTCTCTCAGCGGGCGGACGAAAGCGTGAGGCTTGCCATCGACGACGTGTTGAATGGCTTCGATGACAAGCTCGAGTTCACCGACTGGAGCAAGATGAACGAGGCGGGGAACATCACCACGCAGATTGCCAGGGAGATTGTCGAGTCTCGATTCGGCATCTGTTATTTCTCCGAGCCGGACGACACTGTGTCGGGGCGCTACCGCGACAACCCGAACGTTGTGTTCGAGGCTGGCATGCTGCACGCCCGGACGGCGGCAGTCGGCGACACAGACTTCGACGAACCGGCGGGATGGATCCCCATTCGTGAAGTGCAATCGCCGCCTGCACCGTTCGACTTCGCTGCGGAGCGAATCCTCTACGTGCCTCGTAGCCGGGGCGGCGAACTGTATGAGGCCAGGCTGCGCGAGATGCTCACTCGGCGCATCAATGATCTGCTGCGCGA
The DNA here is from genome assembly GCA_036519615.1 of Propionibacteriaceae bacterium. GTDB lineage: Bacteria > Actinomycetota > Actinomycetes > Propionibacteriales > Propionibacteriaceae > Microlunatus. The sequence goes on along the minus strand of DATDKX010000455.1, from coordinate 1,544 downwards.
GGAGTGAGGAACCTGGGAAAGCCGAGCGCCTACGGCGGCGGGCGCAAGACGTGCGTCGCCGCCCGCCCTAACATGCTCTGACGCTGCGCGACAACCAGCGCCACTGGTCTCCACGCTAGTTACGTGGCTGTCCCGTGAGACCATCTCCAAGATCACTGACCAGGTCGCCGAGAGGTGTCGACCTGGCAGCGGCGGCGCGATCGCGCTCAGGTTTTCGCAGCCGATGATGCGATCACTTTCGCGTAACGGACTCAGCCCAAAACCGGGCTGGACCACCCCCAGAACGGTGTCGCTATCACGGATGGTTTGGAGATCGTCAACTAGCGGCAGCAGAGAACTCTCGGACATCAGGTCGGACAGTTAGAGCGAACCCTGCGCCAGCCTCCCTGCCCACGTCTCAATGCCGTTCGGCAATTCCTCCATAGGCCGTCCCACTCGAGGACGTTGCGGTGCAGCCCGTACACCGTAGTCGCACCAGACTCGTCCACTTCGATTTGCAGCTCAATATCAGGCGCTCGGAACTCGGCAGAAATCCCCGCCTCGCGAGCCGGGCTGACCAGTGGCATTGGGGTTCCATCGAAGATGGGATCGCGCAAGATTCGACTCATTACCGAGAGGGCTTCATCAGAGAAAGCGAAGCTGGTTCCTTGAATAAAGCGGATGCGCTCCTTGACCTGATCCAGCCATCCAGCTGGATGCTCGGCCATTGGCCTCTGATCTGGATCCGTGTCAAAGGCCGCTTGTATTGCATGTTTAGCCGTGCCTCAGGCAGAGCATTGTCGCCTGGCACGAGGGACCGCGAGGTCCAGGTGACGTGTTCTGGGGCAGAAGTGACAGCGTCTGCGTATGCACGTCACTGGGCAACCCTGTCCGAGTGGATCATCGGCCGTGGTGGCTCCGCGGTGTCAGACCAGTACGGGGTCACGTAAATCAACCACATCGCGCCAATAGCCAGCGTGTGGTCATCACATGGCGATATCAGCGTCATATTGCCCGGCGTTCAGGCCCCTAGGTCCCCCCGCCACATTGCCTAGCAATCACCAGCGACGAAGCTCGAGAGGCATAGTTGTCCTGCACCTGGAGTAGTTCAGCGCCGTCATTAGAAACGAACCACAGCCGAGGCAAAGGGGGGATTGCCTCCAGCCCAAACCTGAAGCTCGGCGGCCGGTGACCGCCGAAGACTTCGGTTGGCATCTCCTAACGCGCCTGCTGTTCAAGTTTTGGGAACTCATCGATCCATCCCTCATCTCGAATCGTTCCAAGAGAGAGAGAGAGAGAGAGAGTAGATCTCCACGGTCATTGGAGCAAACCGGACGGATGTCACAACCTCAGCGACCGGGGGCTCGCAAAGGAGACGATCTTGGGGGATCGGCGGCCACGGCCCCAGAACAGGGAGGCATGCCCGATGCCGCCGGTATGCACGCGGCGTTCGCGTCCGTGGATGACTGACGACTCATTGTGTGATTAGATCGGCAGGCGACCAGGGGCTCATAACCGGGCGAGAAACGGCAGCAGCGAGCCTGAGAAGTGCATGTCTCCTTGCT
>DATDKX010000454.1:0-3400 GCA_036519615.1 Propionibacteriaceae bacterium | reverse complement strand
TCCAAATGTGGATCAGACCGGACGAGTCGGGTGGACCTCCGAGTTACCAGCAACGGGAACTGTTGCGAGCTGATCTTGCCGGCGGCTGGGTGCCGATCGCCTCAGGCCGGCACCCCGATGCGGGCGTAGCCCTCGGGAGTGCCGGCTCGACCTTGTGGGTCAGTGTGTTGCCGCCCGGTGCGTCACGCACGCTGCCGGCCGGTGATCTGCTGCACGTTTATATTGCTCGCGGAGTCGTAGAGGTGGAAACGATTGGGCGGCTCGAGCCTGGCGATTCACTTCGGCTGTCAAGATCGGCTCAGCTGAGACTGTCCGCAGCTTCGGAAGCGGAAGTGCTGGTGTGGCAAATGGATCGGGAACAAGGAGACCTCATATGAGCACGCTTCGGGTGGCCGTTGCCCAGATCCTGAGTGGCTCAGATCCTGAGGAAAATCTGGAGCTCGTCGCGACACAAACGGCGAAGGCCGCCGAACAGGACGCCCAACTCGTGGTCTTTCCCGAGGCCACCATGCGCCGCTTCGGACTGCCGCTGGCCGAGATCGCTGAACCGCTCGACGGAGCGTGGTCACAACAGTTGCGCAAGATTGCCGAACATCATCAGCTCGTTGTCGTGGCTGGCATGTTCACTCCGGGAGATACCGGCAGGGTCCACAACACGCTCCGCGCAGTCGGGCCAGGTCTGGATGCGCACTACCACAAGATTCACCTCTTCGATGCCTTCGGGTTCCGCGAATCCGACACAGTCGCGCCGGGTATGGAGCCGGTCATGATCACGGTGGGGGAGACCAAGGTCGGACTCACCACTTGCTACGACGTGCGGTTCCCTAGCCTTTACATCCGACTTGCCGAGCTTGGAGCCGAGGTCATCTGCGTGGCCGCATCCTGGGGGGCCGGCGCAGGCAAGGTCGAGCAATGGCAACTGCTCACCCGGGCTCGGGGATTGGACTCCACGTCCTATCTAGTGGCTGCAGGGCAGGCCGATCCGGCCGTGGCAGGCTTCCCGTTTGATGGCACTGCCCCAACCGGGGTTGGCTACAGCGCAGTGATCTCTCCCCGGGGTGAGGTGCTGCAGGAACTTGGCGCGAAACCTGGACTCCTTTTTGCCGACCTCGACCTCGACATCGTGACGGAGACTCGAGCTGCCATCCCGGTGCTCGCCAACCGACGCTTCTAACGCAAGAGCCATTGGATACTGACGGCATGCCGCATGCCGACGATCAACCCTGGTCGCCGTTTCCTGTGCAGGATTGGTCCAGCCTGCCACCGGACCCGCTCGGGAGTGTGGCGATCAATCCGACGTGGCCAGAACCGAAAGATCCGCGGCCATGGTGGCAGCCGCTACTGATATTCGGCCTGGTTGCCGCCCTTGTCGCGGGTGCTGCATTTGTCGCCAGTTCGGTGGGCTTGGCGTCCCGCGTCACTGCGGCCTCTCGTTTTCTGCCTGCAGATGGTGCAGCCTCCTATGAGCGGACTGCGACGACCCGCGAGCTCCAAACCACTGTCGGAATAGCGGTCACTGAATCGGCACGCTTGCCAGGAGTGGTTGGCCTCGTTAGTACCGATGGCGCCTTCGCCACGAAGATGCTTGCTGAAGCTGATCCCAACCGGATTCAGACCTGGCGCACGACAACGACGGCAATTGATGATCCGACGGCGATCGCCCAAACCATCCGCTTCTATCGAGTTAACAGCGGCATTGAGCTGATGGGCGTCAGCACACCCTCGGAAGGTTACGTCTATAGCCCGGCGCTGCTGCTGCTGCCGGCCGACGTACGGGCAGGGAGTCGGTGGCGCAGCGCCGGTTCCGCGGGCGACACCCTTGACTATCGCAGCGAGCTGGAAGCCGATGCTGTGGACAGCGACTGTCTCAGGGTCACCGGAGAGGTGCGCTACTTATCGAAAGCCGGACAATTGGGCCGGGTGGTTGCCGTGCAACAAACCTGGTGTCTCCACGAGGGGATGCTGGCGGAAAGCCAAAGCTATGCCGATATACGTACCGACACCTCCCGTATCGATACACCACCGCCGAGTGCTCAGACCACCACCAACGCCCCGATTCACTGGACAGTGCCGCAACACTGGACCACCAAGAACCTTGGCACGATCTCCATTAATCCGACCTTCGGTGAAGCACCGATGGTCGGGTCGCCGTCCGCCGTCACGCCAGTGCGCAGCGAATCCGGCCTGGTGATCCGGGCCGCCGTCGGCGGCGATCTGGTGGCAACCACTCCTAAGACACCCACGGCCTGGACCTCGGTTTGGCGAGCCCATCCCGGTGGCACCGTGATGACCTTGAGTGCCTTTGGCAATGTAATCATTGCCACCACGAGCAACCGGCAGATGGTTGGCTACTCTGATGTTGGCGTGCGCTTGTGGCAGTTGACACTTGATGATCTTGCACCTACTGCACCGGTTCGGATCAATGATCAGGATGCGGTGATCGTCGATCTTGCCGGCGCGATGCGCAGGTTTGATCTTGCTAGCGGCACGGTGGTGTGGCGGCATGAGATTGGATCCGACGTCAATGTCGCGCCGGCAGTTGGCTCGCGCATGATTGTGATCATGGACCGTGGTGGTACCACGACAGCCTTTGATCAGAACACGGGAAAGCGTCAGTGGTACAAACAAATGCAGGGCAGTGCAGCCGTCACGCTCGGCAACACCGTCGCGGTCATTCAAGATCAAACACTCCACGGGCTCGCGGCCGGATCGGGACGGCATCGATGGGTGCGGCCGATCTTCGGGACGCTGACAGACACGGCGACCTTTGCTGATCACATTGTGGTGGCAACCGAGAGTGAGTCCGTCATCGTGAGTGGAGACGGTGCGGTCAGGCAGCAGCTGGGCCCGGTGTTGACACTGATACCTTCTCAAGATCATCTCGTGGCGTGGGGTCCGACCGAGGCTTCGCTGATAGCCAGAGACGGCAGCGTGATCTCTCACTGGGAACTGCCCCCGCTGACCCAGTCGCAACAGGTCCGGCCGGCGCTCGCGATCGAACAAGGAGTGTTGCTGTTCAACAACGACTGGACGTTCCAGGCGCGCGATAATGTCCTCTGACTCTGGCTCGGGCGCCGGCACCCAGAAGCTGAACACTAGGCTTTCGCCAGTGTCTGGGCCTATGGCGCCTCCTTCGACAGATTCACGTTCGACAGATCTAGGGCCCATAGCCTTCCGGGGTTGGTCACGTCTCGCCCGATTCGTGGCCGCCCTATACCGCCAGACGTTGGTGAATCCCGTTGAGCAGGGTCGGCTACGGGACGTGATGTGGCCCTACGGGCTGCGAGCGATTGTGCTCGTCGGCTACGTGGTTTTCACCATCGCCGCTCTGACGGTGATCTTTTCGGGGCCCATCCGCGAGCACAGCACCTTGATCGTTTTCGGCTTCGGGTCCGGGCTC
>DATDKX010000453.1:0-5712 GCA_036519615.1 Propionibacteriaceae bacterium | reverse complement strand
GACACGAACGTCGAGATACCGACTCCGCTCTGTTCCACCGAATCCAGAATCGCTACGCCAACGGCACCCGACTGGGTAGCGACGGCAAGATGGCCAGGCGTCGGGGAGTGCGGTGCGAAGGTCGCGTTCAGGCGCACATAGGGATCGGTGTTGATCACTCCAATGCAGTTCGGGCCCACGACGCGGATGTCGTGCCGGCGGGCTAAGGCAAGGAGGCGCGCTTCGGTCGCCGCACCTGAAGATCCGGTTTCGCCGAACCCGGCGGTGAGTACGACCGCTGCACCCACGTGCGCGGACCCGCACTCCTCAATGACCTGCTCCACTCTGGAAGCCGGCACGGCAACGATCGCCAAGTCCAGCCGTTCCGGAATGGCGCCGACCGACGGGTAGCAGTCCAGCCCCTCAATGATCTTGGCGTGCGGATTGACCGGATACAGGCGTCCGGTGAATCCCCCGTCACGCAGGGCCTGAAGGGTCTCGTACCCGACGCCGCTTTGCGATCGGCTGACACCGATCACGGCCACCGATGCTGGCGCTAGCAACGGGCGTAGTGAATTGTGTTCAGCGGTGCGATCACGTATGCCAGCTGCGGCCAGCGCTCGTTCGTCAGGCTGCGTTGGAATGTGGACGCGGACTACGTCGGGGTCCTCGCCATGATCACGAGCAACCCCAGGAGCCAGGCTTGCGCTGGTACGCAGCATGGTGACATTAGTGGCAAGCACGTCGCCTACGAGCTCATCGATGCCGGCTCTGCGAGCCACCGCAGCCAGATGCTCGATGAGCAGTGAGCCGATACCATCGCCCTGCCAAGCGTCGTCCACCAGAATTGCGATCTCGGCCTGGGTGCCGTTCAAGATCTCGTACGAGGCAACACCGACAGCGAGACCTTCGTGCTCGGCCAGCAACGCTACATGATCATCGCTCGGCGCGATCAGCCGCTGAACCTCACGATCGATCGAGATGCCAGCAGTGAAGAAGCGTAGATAACGACTTCGTAGTGAGGCGCGACTGTACAGTGCGCTCAGCGCCTCTGTGTCCCCTTCGAACACTGGCCGAACGTGAACGATCCTGCCGTCCATTAACAGGGCGTCCACGCCCTCATCAACGTCGCTCACGATCTGCCGCCAGGAATCTGCCGGAATGTAAATCGCTGAGATGGGCGGTCATCCATGCAGCCAGCCTAGAAACGTAGACAGTCTGCCGCGACAATCTCCAAGCCGTGATCCGTGACAGGAACCAGCCCGTTGCGCCGTTCGGTGGCGAGTTGTCACAGCCGAGCGGGTGAGGGTCAGGATGTGACAATCGCGAAATCCGGATCGACGGGGGCCAGCAACGAAACCAGCAAAGCGAGGTCGGCGGGGTTACCCTCGACCTCCACGGTGCCGGCTGCGATCGCGGAGGGCAGGTCCATGCTTCCCGTGACGAGGCTGAGTAGGTCGTCACGGGTCAGGCGGAACGTGGTGGTCCCAGGCAAGGCGGCCTCGACCGTCCGGTGGTTGAGGGCACCATTGCGTAGCTCGGTGATGTGTATGGTTCCCTCGTCGGTAAGGACCCAGGAGATGGTGATGTGGTGGTCCCATGCCCGCGGGCCATCCACGCGGACACCAATACTGTCAAAGATCTGGGCCACGGTGAGGGCCCTTAACAGGTCCGCCGACGCGGCGGTGGCAGGTGTTCCGAACTGGCCCTCGCGCAGCTCCTTGGCACCTGCAAGGTAGGCGCTACGCCAAGTGCCGTTTTCTGCGCCGTACCCAAGCTGCTCGAACGCGTCTGCCAGCAGTGACCGTGCCTCTGCGTGGTCGGGCTCGGTGAACAACACGTGGTCCAGCAGCTGGGCCACCCACCGGTAGTCGCCAGCGACGTAGGCGTCACGAGCTTGCTGCACCGCTACGTCGACACCGCCCATCGCGGCTACGTACCTGCGTGCAGACTCGGCGGGCGGGTGGGGCCAGAGCCGAGCAGGGTTGCCTTCGTACCAGCCGAGATAGCGCTGGTAGATCGCCTTGACGTTGTGACTGACCGACCCGTAGTAGCCGTGCGTATGCCACGCCGCAACCAGCGCCGGAGGCATCTGCAGAACCTCGGCGATCTCGGAGCCCACGTACCCCTGGTTGATCATCCGGAGGGTCTGGTCATGCAGATAGAGGTACATGTCGCGTTGCATCGCGAGGTACTCCACGCACCGTTCGCGCCCCCAGGTCGGCCAATGGTGGGAGGCGAACACGACGTCGAGGTCTTCGCCCCACAACGAGAGGGTCTCGGTGATGTAGTGCGCCCAGGCGTGGGCGTCTCGAACCACGGCTCCGCGGATGGTGAGGATGTTATGCAGAGTGTGGGTGGTGTTCTCGGCCATACAGAGGGCGTGGTGGTCGGGGAAGTAGAAGTTCATTTCCGCCGGTGCCTCCGTGCCTGGAGTCACCTGGAACACAATGCGCACGCCATCGACAGTCAGCTCCTGACCGGTATGGGTGATGTCAAACGTCGGCGCGATCAGAGTGGTCTCCCCGGTAGACGTGGTCTGTCCTAGGCCGGCGCCAATCTGCCCTGCTGGCCCCTTCTCGACCGCAGCGCCGTACATGTAGCCAGCCCGGCGGGCCATGGCAGTGCCAGCGAAGACATTCTCGGCGACAGCATGCTGCATAAACCCCTTAGGGGCGATCACCGGGACATGGCCGCTGCTGACATCCGCCTCGGTGATGACACCCTTGACTCCTCCGAAGTGGTCGATGTGGGAGTGGGTATAGATCATCGCGGCCACTGGTCGCGGTCCACGGTGTTCTATGTAGAGCGCGAAAGCAGCCGCGGCTGTCTCCCTGCAGATGAGCGGGTCGATAACGATGACGCCGGTGTTCCCTTCGACGAGGGTCATGATCGACAGGTCGTAGCCACGCACCTGGTAGATGCCGGGAATCACTTCAAACAGGCCGTCCTTGATCAGCAGCTGGCCCTGACGCCACAGACTCGGGTTCGCCGTGGCCGGGGTCGGTTCCTCGAGAAAGGTGTAGGCATCCAGGTCCCAGACCACCCGGCCATCCTCGGCCCGGACCTGCCGCTCAGTACCGCGGGCGAGCAGACCCCGTTCGGCGTCCTCGAAGTCCTGGCGGTCGTGAAGAGGTAGCGAGGCAGCGGCCTCGGAGGTGCTCTGTCGGGCGGAGTCGCTGGCAGTTGTGGCCATGGTTCTGATCGTCGCACCGCTACGAGCCGTTGGGTTAGGGACTTTCGGCCGGTCCTTCTGGTGCAGAGCCTTATAGCTTGAGTCGATGATGATGATCATCGGGACGGCACAGAATGCCAGTGCCCAGCCAAGTGGCGTTGGCCAGGAGCCACCCAATAGTCGGGCAAGGGGTGGGAAACCTAGAAAGACAGCGAGCAGCACCAGCTCAGCGGCAATCGCCCCGATCAAGAGTCGGTTGGTGAGCAGTTTCTGCCGCCAGACCGGCTGAGTTTCGCTGCGACAGGCGAACGCGTTGGCCATCTGCCCGAGGGCGATAGCGGCAAAAGCCGATCCAGACGCAAAGGCAAGGGTGCTCGCAGCAGGAATTGCTCCCCAGGTCCAGCCACGGCTGTACAGCACGGCAACGAATGTGGCGAGTGCACATACTGCCTCAGTCACACCTAAGACCAGCAGAGCTCTCCTCAATAGCCGGCTGTCGATGAGCCTGCCTCCGCGTAATCGTCCAGACATGATCCGGCGATTCGGCGGCTCGGCACCCAGCGCGAGCGCGGGCAACATATCGGTGCCAATATCAAGCGCCAGCACCTGCAGTACACCAATCGCCAGCGGCAGCTGTCCGCCGGTCAGCGCCCAGGCGGCGAACGGGGCAAGTTCGGCAACATTGTCGGTTAGGTGATAGGTGAGGAAGCGTCGGACGTTGGCGAAAGTCGCTCGGCCGAGTTCAACGGCGTTGACGATCGTCGCGAAATGATCATCGAGAAGAACGAGGTCGGCGGCCGCCTTGGTGACGTCACTGCCGCTGAGGCCCATCGCGATCCCGACGTCGGCTTCGCGCAACGCCGGGGCGTCGTTGACCCCATCACCGGTCATGGCGACGACATGACCGCGTCGCCGTAATACGTGCGCGATGCGGAGCTTCTGGCCCGGGGTGACGCGAGCTACGACAACTCCATCCGGGCCGTCCAAGCGGGTCGCCAGGTCGTCGTCGTCTTTCGGCAGCTGGTTCCCCTCCAGCACGACCCCGCGCTCTCCGAGCAGTCCGACCTCGCGGGCCACCGCGGCGGCTGTGCCGGGATGATCACCGGTGATCATCGCGACCTTGATGTCAGCCGTACGACAGGCAGCTAATGCCTCGGCGACGTCCGGCCTGGGCGGATCTTCGAACCCGATTAAGGCAAGCAGGGTTAGCGCAGTCTCAGCGTTGCTCTCGGGCTCACCCGGATGCCAGTGACCTTCTGCCACTGCCAAGACCCGGCGGCCGCGGTCGGCAAGATCGTTGATGAGATCGTGAGGACCTGCCGTCAAACACCGGTTCAGGACGGCCTCCGGAGCGCCGAGGACAATCGAGCGTCCCGCGATGACGACTGAGCTGAGCATGCGATCAGCGGTGTACGCGAGGCGAAGCTGAACCGGTAGTTCCACCGTCGGGCTGCAACCAACTCGAAGCGACCAAGCGTGCACCGCGGCTTCCATCGCGTCACCCTCGGCCACCCATGCTGTGCCCTTCTGAACGACCCGACCGCTCACGCATTGCACTGCGCTTTCCGCAGCCCAACGCATCCGGTCCACGACATCGGGCGACGCCTGGATCTGGGCTGTGGGCTCGTACCCGATTCCGTCCAGAAATGCGGTGCCACCTGGCGTCCAGACCTCGACCACAGCCATGCGGTTCTGTGTCAGAGTGCCGGTCTTGTCGGTGCAGATGTACGTGGTCGCGCCGAGAGTCTCCACGGCGTCGAGTTGTCGAACGAGAGCCTTGCGGGCAGCCATCAGCGAGGCTCCGCGGGCGAGCGACAAGGTCACGGTTGGAAGTAGTCCTTCCGGGACCAGCGCCACGCTGACGCCGACCGCGAACAAGAAGGCTTGGGTCCGCCCGAGGCCGAGACCTAATCCCGCCGCTCCGAGCAACGCGCCGGTTATCACGGCAATAATCGCGATGATCTTGACTACCCGGTTGAGCTGCACGGTCAAGGGACTTGGGGGGCGGCGGGCCTCGCGGGTCAGGGCAGCAATGCCGGCTATTGTCGTGTGGGCGCCAATCGCTTCGACGAGCCCCTCTCCCTCCCCCTGGACGACGAAGGTGCCCGCCACCACGGAATCTCCAGCCGAGTGCTGAACCGCGACGCTTTCGCCGCTGACCATGGACTCGTCCACCGCGAGGGCATGCGAGATGGTGAGCGTGAGATCAGCGCTGATCCGGTCTCCCGGTCGAAGGACGACGAGGTCGCCACGCACCAGCTGGCTCGCGTCGATGACCCGCAACTGGCCGTCCCGGCGTACCCGGGCGCTCATCGGCAGCAGTGAGCGCAGTCGCTCCGCCGAACGATCAGCGCGGTACTCCTGAGCAAATGCGAAGACCGCATTGAGAACGATCACCACGACGATCGCTGCCGCAAGAGCGGGCTGACCGGCGAGTAGTGCCAGGCCACTCGCCACCCACAGCAAGATCGCCAGCAGGTGGATGAACTGCTTGCCGAGGTGCCGCAGCGCCGACGGCCGCCGCGGCTCGGGCAGCTGATTCGGACCGTCCGCCGCCA
>DATDKX010000452.1:0-9778 GCA_036519615.1 Propionibacteriaceae bacterium | reverse complement strand
TCTTCGGCGACTGGGCACAGCTCAGTGGCGATGTCGAGGTCGTCAGCCTGCGGCGATGGAACCACTGGTTCAGTACTACCGCTTCATCTCCGGAGAGCATCCGGACTGGAACGACTACCGGACCGCCACGATGAAACAGCGCCGCTGCTTGATCCGGATCACGCCGACGAAGGCCGGTCCGACCGTCCTCGGCTGATAACTTTGGCGGCCCGGCGGGTAGGGTCCAGGGGCTGAGGTCAACAAGATCCGGCGGCGGATGCGCGCCGCGATCATGCGCCATGGCGTGAGCCAGCTCAATGCTCCCCAGAATCACCTTGTGAGTTCCGGTGTTACCCGGGCTTAACTAACGTCGCCATTCGACTTGGCAGACCCGTCGCAACTACCGGTGATTGCTGAGCCCCCTTTATCTGCAAGCGAAGGCCAGGATCACGGTGAGTCCGTGCCTGACCCCTTGCCTCGCTGGCGAGGGACCGGCGGAGATGTTCAGGTTCAGTTCGATCGCCCGAGTTCTCTCACGGCCGCGCGGAAGACGGTAGGGAGCGCTGCGGCGGCGGGAACGATGGCCTGCCGGGCCCACGCTGGGCGGGTTGCCTGCACAAGGGCGTGCGTCATCGCGGCATATCGCCAGCTGGCCTGGCGCCCGGCACGCTCGTAGGCGTGCGGCCGACCGGCTTCGACCGCTGACACCGCCGCCCGTGCCTGCGCCATCCCGAGCGATATCCCTTCACCGGTCAGCGCATCGACGTAACCCCCGGCATCGCCGACGAGAAGCACCCTGCCAGCGACTCGGCGGACGGCTCGCTGCCGGAGTGGGCCGGCCCCGCGCACTCGTGTGGCGACGGAGGCGTTAGCCAGCCGCTCTCGCAGCTGCGGGAACTCGTTGAGCTGCTCCTCGAACGGCACCCGGCGGGCGCTTAGGACCGCAATCCCGACGAGATCTGCCCCGACGGGGGTGACATACGCCTCGCCATAGCTGCCCCAATGCACCTCCACATGGCTGCTCCACGGCCGTAAGTGGTAGTGCCGGCGTTGACCGAAGCGCTGTGGTCCGCGGGTGCACATCTCCAAACCGAGCGCGCGACGCGTCGGCGAATGCAGGCCATCAGCTGCCAGAAGGTAGCGGCCAGAGATGTCAGGTCCAGGCGTGTGGCCGGGTCCCTGGGTTCGGACGCGCACCTCCTCGGACGACTGCACCACCTCGCACGCCGCTAAGGGGAAGACTTTCACGCCAGCGGCTGCTGCGGCCGATCGCAGTCCCGTGTGGAGCTCGGTGCGGCGGACGCCTCGGCCCCGCCCTCCGCTGAAGTCAGCCTCTGCCTGCCGCCCGCCGCAGACGTAGCGGATGCCGACCAGATCCCAGCCAACGGGGTGGACCCCAAGGGCAGCCAGCGCATGGACGCCGCCGGGCATCAGACCTTCACCGCACGCCTTGTCGATCGCGCCCTCTCGGGGCTCGAGCACGACAACCGATAAGCCACTTCTCACCGCATACAGGGCAGCCGCCAGGCCTACCGGGCCACCGCCCACCACTACCAGGTCGCTGGCCCGCCTCCTCATCGGAACGCCGCTTCCTTACCAGCGACCGTGGCCAGCGCCCGCTCTTCGACCTGGATCCGCCTGGCGAGCAGGGCTGCGTTGAGGACGGTAAACCCGGCAGCCGTGGCCCACGCGGAGTGCACGAGCGGTAGGGCCGCGCCCTCGAGCACCACAGCCAGATAGTTCGGATGACGCAGCAGGCGATACGGGCCGCGGCTGACCAGTGGAACACCCGGCACGACAATGACCCGGGTGTTCCACTGCCGCCCCAGTGTGGCGATGCACCACCAGCGCAGACTCTGCGAGGCAATGACTACGACCAGCGCTGCCCAGCCGAGAATCGGTAGGAATGGGCGGTCTAGCATCCACACCTCGGCCACCGCGCCGACCAGTAGAGCGGTGTGAAGCGCCACCATCGCAGGGAAGTGGCCGCGGCCGAACTCCTCACCGCCGAGTGAGAACGCCCAAGCCGCATGCCGTTTTGACACGGCCAGCTCCACGAGCCGTTCGATGCCGACGGCTAGCACCAAAGCCGTGAAGAGGAGTTGTGACGTCACGCCTCAGCCGCCCTGACTCTGGCCGATCCAGCTCACCCCCGCCACCCTAGGCACAAATCCCGGATTCCGCGGGGCATCCGGCCACGACAGCTTAGGCTCAGCCAGTGCCCATACCGTCTACCCTGTCGGCTCTGCTTCGTGCCAGCCATCCCGGGCCCACCGTCGCGGTCACCGCGCTCACCGCGCTCTTGGCCGTGGCAGCCGGCCATGGGTTGGAAACTGGCCTGGTCGTAACGGCGGCAGTTGCGGCAGGGCAGCTCACCATCGGCTGGTCCAACGACGTGATTGACGCCGGCCGTGACCAGCAAGTGGGGCGTACCGATAAACCGGTCGCTCGGGGCGAGGTCTCTGAAGCCCTGGTCTGGCGGATGATCGCAGCGGCCGGGGCCGCATGCATTGTCCTGTCTTTAGCGTGCGGCCTCCCATCTGCGGCAGTGCACCTGCTGTTGGTGGTGGGGTCCGGCTGGGCATACAACCTTGGTCTCAAGGGAGTCGTCTGGTCAGGCCTGCCCTACGCGGTCGCGTTCGGCGCGCTTCCCGCCGTGGTCACCCTTGCCCTTCCTCTCCCGCGATGGCCCCCCATGTGGATGGTGGCCGCCGGTGCCTTGCTCGGTGTGGGGGCCCACCTGCTGAACGCATTACCCGACCTTGCCGACGACGCCAAGACCGGCGTACGTGGTTTGCCCCACCGCCTGGGAGCAGGCAAACTGCGCTGGCTGGCGCCGCTGGTGCTCCTGGTCGCTTCCGCGGTGGCAGCATTCGGTCCGCTGACGAGAACAGCGTGGGTGTGGGCTGCCTTCGGGCTCTGCGTGGTCCTTGCGGTCGTCGCTATGCGCGGCCGCGGGCGGGTGCCGTTCGCCGCCGCCGTCGGCATCGCAGCGGTCGACGTAGTCAGTCTGGTCGTGCATGGTTCGGCTTAGGCGCGGTGACCTCCGCCAGCGGGACTGGATGCTCACGCCGCACCCTGGAGAAGTGCGCCGGTGACCGTTAGGCCTGGGCCAAAAGCGATAGCCAGCACATGGTCTCCAACGGGAACAGGGCACATCGACGCGAGGGTCAGCAAGATGGTCGCCGAAGAGCAGTTCCCATAGCGGGACAGGATGTCGCGGGATCGCTTGATCTGAACGTCGGCCAGGGAAAAGACCTCCTGCACCTTGTCGATGATTCGCGGACCGCCAGGGTGGATCGCCCAGTGCTGCACGTCATCAGGTGTAAGCCCGCGGTCAGTCAGCAGACGGTCGACGAGCGTAGGGACGTTACGGGCCACAAGCGCTGGGACCCGCGAGGAGAGGGCCATGCGAAACCCGTGGTCGGTGATGTCCCATGTCATGTCCGCCGTTGAGCCGACGTCGGTAAGCGTTTCCACGGCGATGACGTCGAGCCCCTCGCCAACGATCTGCGAGGGGGCCAGCACGAGGGCGGCGCAGGCGTCGGCGAACAGTGCATGCGCAACGGCTTGCTGGGTGTCGTGCGGGGGCGGCTGCACATGCAGGGACGGCAGCTCCGTGCAGACCAGCACAGCCGGTCGGCGCTGCGCGATGACATAGTCGGTGGCCACCGCCAACCCAGGAATGGCGGCATAGCAGCCCATGTGCCCGACCGCTAGCCGTCGAACTGCCGGGCGCATGCCTAGATCCTTGGCAAGATGGACGTCGAGGCCTGGATTCGCGTATCCGGTGCAGGAGACCGTGGCCAGCAGACCGACCTCTTCGGGGATGAGAGTGGCCGCCACTAGCGCGCTACCTACCGCCTCCTTGGCCAGGGGCAGCGAGTCGTCGAGGAATCGTCGCATCCGCTGGGCGGTACTCCAGCGACATACATCCTCGTGCACCGGGCTAGCCGTCAAATGACGGGTGCGCACCTCGCTGCGGCGCCACACGCGCTCGGCCACGCCGTCATGACCGACATGGTCCGCGTAATAATCCCTCCACAGCTGGATCTGATCGTATGCCGGTGGCGTGGACTGACCGAACGCGACGATGCGCGCGCGCCCGGTCAACGGGACCAACGCAGGCTCGCACGAATACCCAGAACGCTTCGACGAGAGCTCAAAGGGGCCCGGCTGTGCTGCTGCTGAACCGCGGCCCGCCACCTTCGCTTCGCTCTGCTCCCCATCCCGGCCTCCATCGATTGGTAGAAACCACCAGCCGGGCCCGGCGCTACCCCAGCTCTGCAGAGCGCAACACTAGTCTGTGTTGCCGCTGGATTCAGGGCCCGTCGGCTAGAAGGTGAGCGTCAGCACATTCCTGCCTTCCACACGTCGACAGCGCTGCCCCCGTCGGACGCGGAGCCAGCGAACATCGCCGCGAACTGCTCGTCTGCGTTCCGGCCGCGAGGGTCACGGTTCCAGGCTGGGCAATACACTTTCCAGCGGAAGCTTCCCAGCCGACAAACTGACGGTTCCCGCGTTCAAGTCCGCACGTTGTTGGTCATGGCGTGGTGCGGGTTAGCTTGTTGGTCTCGCCGGTGGCTAGCAGGTCGAGCCGCACTATCGCGACAACCTGGGTACGGGCAGAAGTGCTACTCGGCGACAGTAGATCCCGATCCACCCGCCATCCCGGCCGCCAGGACGGTTCCTCAATGACACGCCCAGTGGAGGCCACGCGCCCCGAAACCGGTCCTCCTACGTCACTCGGTGGACCAGCGAGTGACGTAGGGCTTGGGTGAAGCCGATCTCGACGGATGGCGCTCGTTGGCACGCCAGCAGTGGACTCGACGGAGCAGTAGCTTGGCCTATGGCCGTCCGGCGATTTGTGTGGCGAGCCTGTTATGAGGCCTTGGCGAAACGTGTATCGACGCCGGATTGGGCGTTCATGAACTATGGCTATGCGCCCGCGACGGCAGATGTCGATGTCCCGCCCTTGCAGTCGTCTGATGAACGGGATCGGCTGTGCATCCAGCTGTATCTCCGTGCGATCGACCACTCTGATTTGCAAGACAAGGATGTCTTGGAGGTGGGCTCCGGGACGGGGCGGCGGCGCGTTCTTCATATGCCGCTACCTGCAGCCACGATCGATCACGGGATTGGACTTCTCCCCAGAAGCGGTAAACCTGTGCAACCGGCATCGACTGGCTCCCGGCTTGGGGTTTGTGTGGCGACGCACAATCAATGCCGTTCCCGGCCTCCTCTTTCGACGCAGTGGTCAACATCGAGTCCTCACACTGCTATGAGTCCATGGATACCTTTCTCTCCGAGGTCTGCCGGGTGCTGCGACCGGGTGGCCGGTTTTTCTTTGCGGATCTGCGTAGCAGAGACGGTGTGTACACCCTCCGGGAACAGTTCAAGGCCTGCGGCCTGACGGTGGAGAAGGAGACCGACATCACAGCCAACGTCCTAACCGCTCTGCGTCTGGACAATGCCCGGAAGCTGGGGCTCATCGACGCCTGGATCCCGCGAGTGTTACACCGGCCGTTCCGTGTGTTCGCCGGCATCGCAGGAACCAGGAACTACGCCGGGCTTGAGAGCGGGAAGATCTGCTACCTCAGCGCACAGCTGGCAAAGAGCAATCCAGCAGACACCTAATTGGTTATGAACCCAGATCCCGCGCCGCAGGAGGGTCACCAAACCAACATCAATGTGGTGCTCGACTTCGGATGCCGGGCGAGGCCGACGACCATGCCGCCTGTACGGCACAACCGATCCGCGGGGCACGAGCCGACAGCGCGTCGGACATTCCTGCAGCGATGAGCTCCACTAAACGTTTCGTCTCGGAATCGACGCCGAGGCTACGACGTACTGGCGCCAACTTCGTTTGACATGCCGGTCAACTACACATGATCGAGGCAGCGGAAGAGATTGTCGACCGCAACCTGTGGTGAACTCGAAGCCTGGAGGTGCTGGCCAACCGCGACTCACCGATCAGTCGCCACGCCGTCCAAGCGTCTTTTAGCCTCGGCGTAGGTATCGGCCGCCAATGGGCGTGAAGCGGCCGCGATGTTTTCCTTCAGATGATTGACGTTCATGGTGCCGACGATGTTGGTGTTCATGCCCGGATGCGCGTTGGTGAACCGCAGCAAGAACCCCGTCCGGGTCTCGCCCTCCTCGAGCAGATCGTCCAGGCCGGCTGCCTCCCAGCTCTCCCAGCGGTGCTTGTCGCCCAAGCCGGCGCCGGGTTCGCCGCGAGCGACGCCGCCTCGAACAACGACGCCCGCTCCGGAGTCCGCCGCCGCCTGAATCAGCTCCTCATGCTGGCGCTCCAGGGCGGAGTAGGGAATCTGGAAGGTATCGAACACTCCCCATCCGATGTAGGTCTCCAGGTGTGGATGGGTGGCCGAGACACCGATCCAGCGCACCTTTCCCTGGTCCTTCATCTCCTGCAAGGCCGAGACCAGGTCTCCGTTCTCGCACTGCTCGACGCTGGGGTTGTGCAGCTGCATCACGTCGACGTAGTCGGTTCGCATCCGTGCCAGGCTCTCGTGCAAGCCGCGGAACAAGTTCTCCTTGGTCCACACATGCGGAGTGTCGTCGGTGCTCTCGTCGCGCCGCACCACTGTGCAGCCGCACTTGGTGGCTAGTACGAACTCATCGCGGCGCTGCGACAGAAAACGGCCGATGTACTCCTCGCTGCGCCCGTAGTCGTTCGCCGTGTCGATGAAGGTGATGCCGTTATCGAGGACCGCATTCAAGATCTGCTCCGCCTCGCCATCCTCGATCGGCCGGCCGCCCCAGATCCGCGGCCCGCGGACCTCCATCGCCCCGTAACCCAGCTTGGTCACCGACACTCCCGTACGCCCCAACGAGTTTTGCGGCAGCGTTAACTCAGTCATGAATCTCCCGTCCTGATCGACCTCGGTTGCGAGGCTCAGGCTACCGAGCACCATCTGCCGGGATGCTGTGGACCGGCGCCACAAACGGTCAGCCGACCTCGAGGAGAAGAAAACGAGATGTACACCAAGCACGGATCGAACCGATACATGTCAACCGCCCGCTCAGCGTTCCATGTGTCACACATTTCCGCCGAAACGCGCGCCCCTAAGCCGGTCGGCTTCCAGACAGCCATCGCCGGAGAGTCGCCCATCAGAGTGAAGTCGCTGATGTGCTCGTGAGGTGTCGCACGGTTGGTCGCCTCCGCCCCGCCGTCGGCGACGGCGAGGGCTACATCTCGGTACGAGATGGGTAAGCGGTGTCCAGTGCCGATCTCTCACCAGATGTCTCTCGACAAAGCCCGTTACGGATCCCAATACACGTGCCCGCCCAGATCAACGGCGTGACACAGTGCCAGGAAAGAGGGCTATCGGCCGCCGATTCCGCGATTCGCCCGATTGGAGGCGTTCTGGCTGGTGCGACACCGGCGGCTTCGGCCGCCGTGGGCTGTGGGTGGAATCTGCTTCGACTGTTGCCGCGAAGGTTTAGTGGCCGGTCGACGCGCTGGACAAGGTAGTCCTCAAGTTCCAGGGACGGAATGCACAATTCCAGGCGACGCGGGCGTTGATCGCCATCCATGCTGCATCTCGACCACGCAGACGCCCGGGACGACCCCTGCTGCCGACACCCTTCGGATGATGTCCTGCCTACTGAAAGCGGGTCCTGATCCCGAACACGCGGGTAACCGCCTCCGTTCGCGAGGAGACTCCGAGACGCGCATAAATGTTGTTGAGATGGGTTCGAACTGTGCCTTCGCTTAGGCCCATCCGTCGGGCGATCTGCTGGTTCGTCCACCCTCCAGCGACCCACTCAAGCAGCGTCTGCTGCTGTCGCGTGAGTCGGGACTTCTGTCGGTGCTGTTGACCGCGGCGGTACGCGGCCTCCACGTGCGGCATCAACAGCTGGAAATCGAAGCGCTCTCGTTCCCCGAAGTCGCGGCCGCCGTTTCGCCAGCACAATAGTCGGAGCTGCCGCCCGGGCGTGTCCTCAATGTTCATGATCAGTTCGTATGTAGTGCTCGGGCCATGTCCCAACATGTCCACGTAGACCGGCAGCCCGCGCCACTGCTTGGTGGACATGTAATCCGTGGGCTTGGTGACTATTGAGGCGTTGTTGTCAGGTATCCACGGTCTGACCTCGTTGCCAGACCGCACCAGATCCCAGAAGGTACCTTTCTCCACCTCGGTGCTGAACCAGTCGACGTCGTACCCGTTGCCCTGGGAAAACCACGATGATCCACGGAGGTAATCGACACCCTCGAACATGATGTGGTCGCAGCCAACGAGCTCACGCAGAGCCTGCAACAGGTCGGTGTTAAGCGCAACGCCCGGATCTTCGTGGCGGCTCGACTCGACGACACCACGTAGAGCTCGCAAGTGTCTATCGCCGAGGGTGTATCCGGTCACGGCTTCCTCCACCGCGAGGGTACCGGGCAGAGCCATCGCTCCGGAAGATCCTGCGTACACGGGTTCACATCAACGAGTGAGCCTTACGCCGAACCGCGTATGGCATCCGCGGTCGAACCCTCCCTAGCGTGAACCTTGGCCGGCAGCAACTCATGAATTGAGAAATCGGAGCAAACCATGAACATCACGACGCGAAAGATCGCGGGGCTGGCCGGAGTCGCCATAACGATGGCCGGCATGGGCCTCACATCCGCCGCGGTCGGTGCACCGGACGACGGTTTCACCGGATCAAGGACTCCGCGCACCCTGCCGGTTCGCGGCGAGCTCATCCCGATCTATGGCACCCCCAACTACGTCGTCCACGGAGACCTCGTCGGAACATGGCTGTACAACACCCAGCCGGAGCCCCTGCACAAGGCACCCACCCTATACGCCCAGGCCGGCACCGAGATCTTCAACGGCTGCGTCGACGTCGACCGGAACGGCCGCTGCGGGCGTGCCGACTATCGAGGTCAGATGCACACCGTTTTCCTGTACTGGGCGAGCTTGGACACGCAGGGCAACCTCCTCAAGGGCCACTGCGTCCACCCGATCACAGGCGGCAGGGGTGCCTTTGTCGGCTCGCGCGGCCAGCTGCACAGGATCGACACCCTCGTCAGCAGCGGGGTCAAAACCACCTACAGCGGCGAAATTCTGCTCAACGCTGTACCGTCCGAAGGACCCACGTCTCCACGCTCAACCGCGCCCGAGTCAAGTCGAGCGACCGTCGGACCGAACGAACCGGCGCTGATAGGCTGCTGACCTGCAGTCGAGTGGGCTTGGGCCCATGGCGACGCTCGCCTGAAGCTTCCGGACCAGGGTGGACACGCCCGTAATGCGCTTGCTGCCGTGGGTTGTCGCTGTCATCAAACTTCGACGCGCGGTCCTCGACGAGGTGTCCACCAGCGTCTGGGCGTGACTTCAGGCGGTTGAAGCTGCGTCCAGCGCGGATCGTTGATCATCGTCGGTGGAGGCTTAAGGCCGACTCGCTCCGAGAGTCGGGCGGGCGGTACAGTCCGCGTTCTGGGCGATGTCTTTACCTTTCGTGATCACACCAGGGCCGGACAGGGCGTACGTGCGGCCTGCGGAAAGCAATCGCAGATGCCTGGAGACTGGTTCGCCGGGTACGGTGCCCAGTCCTGTGCCAAGTAACCGCTGAATGATGCTTTCTGAGACGGTGCCACTGGCGAACACAGCGGCCAGATACCGCTCCGAAATCGCGGCCACATACAGCTGCGATTTACAGCGCCACGCCCAGGGTGCGGGAGGTGTCCGGGCGCTCGCAGAAGGGGCGGGTTATGGGACGACGCCTCGCATCGTAGGAAGTCCGCCCTCCATGGCGGGCTAATCGTCACCGGCGGAGGGCGTTTCTGATT
>DATDKX010000451.1:0-4712 GCA_036519615.1 Propionibacteriaceae bacterium | reverse complement strand
TGATCATGCCCGAGATCATGGAGTCCAAGATCATCAGGCCCGAGATCATTGGCATCGCTGCCGTGGCGGCAAATGGCGTCATCGGCGCCAGGAACGACATTCCGTGGCGCATTCCGGCGGACTGGCAGCGGTTCAAGGCGCTGACCATGGGAAATGTGTTGATCATGGGCCGGAAGACCTACGCCTCCATCGGACGGCCGTTGCCAGGCCGTACGACGTTTGTGATCACGCGGGATCGAGTGTGGCGTGGCGACGGCGTACGGGTGGTGCCGTCCGTGGAGGAGGCGATCGATCAGGCCATGCTGCTCGATCCCAAGATCATCTTTGTCGCTGGAGGAGGGGAAATCTATCGAGCGGCCTGGGATCGGCTGACGGGTCTTGAGATCACCGAAGTGGATCAGCATCCGCAAGGGCAGGTGACGTTTCCCGAGATTGATCCTGATGAATGGATCCAGACAAGCCGTGAGCCGCGCGACGGCTATACCTTTGTCAGCTATCGCCGTCGAGCACATGAAGAGTCCCACTGATTGAACTCTCTGCGTGGCGGCTGCGGAGCGACCACGGCTGACCCTAGAATCGCCACTTTAGTGTCGTACGTGCGAAGCAAGGAGAAAGCCACATGAGGGAGCCATCCCTGGCTGCAAAACTAGGGCCGAGTTCCTCGGGACATTCCTGTTGGTATTCGGCGGGTGCGGCAGTGTGGTCATCGCCGGTGAATTCCTCAGCAAGAACGACGTTCAGCTAGGGATCGGGCTACTCGGGATAGGGCTGGCATTCGGTCTGGCGGTGCTAGTTGGGGCGTTCGCCTTCGGTCATGTCTCGGGCGGTCATTTCAACCCGGCGGTCAGCATCGGCCTGGCGATCGCGAAGCGATTTGAGTGGAAGGGCGTCCTGCCGTACATCATCACCCAAATCGTTGCGGCTTCTGTCGCTGGCGCTGTGCTGTTGGCGGTTGCCTCCGGCAAGCCCGGATTTAGAGCAGTTGAGAGTGGCTTTGCCTCCAATGGCTACGGAGATCGCTCGCCTGGTGGCTATGGTCTTGTCGCAGCCCTGATCGTCGAGATCGTCATGACCGCGATCTTCCTTTACATCATTTTGGGGGCCACTGACGATCGCACGCCCAAGGGCTTTGCGCCAATTGCGATCGGGCTTGGCTTGACCGTGATTCACCTTGCCAGCATTCCGGTGGACGGCACCTCAGTGAACCCAGCACGTTCGCTGGGAGTTGCCTGGTTCGCGGGCGGTGCCGCGCTTGCCCAGGTGTGGCTGTTTCTCGTCGGGCCAATCATCGGAGCGGCGATTGCCGGCGCGACGTACGCAATAATCACCGGCGCCCGTGCCGAGACCGCTGATGTCGGCGTCGCGCAGAATCCGGAGCTCGAAGAGCGCCAGCAGACCACGGTGCAGCGCGGATAACGAGAAGGCGCCGCGTCCAGGTTCGCCTGCGGACCGCCTAACGGCATCGGGCTCACTCCGCACCACCAACTCCAACTCGGCACCATGTGTGCATGATGCGGAGCTCCAGTTAGCGAAGCGAAGTCATCGATTGGGTGCCGAAGGAGGGACTCGAACCCTCACACCCGAAGGCACAGGAACCTAAATCCTGCGTGTCTACCAGTTCCACCACTCCGGCCCTATTTAATTGCTTCCCTCGCTAAAGCTCGCTCAGCGCGGATCGCGCCTTTCAGCGCGCCTACATCGTCGTCGCTCGGAGACCAAAAGCGTGTCCCCTCCCTCCTCCTCAGCACGGCGCGTGGCGCGATCCGTGTTTGATTGCTTCGCTGGCTGCGCTCGCTCAGCGGCGGGGTCGGCGAGTTTTACAGGTCGAGATCCCGCTTGAGCTTGTCGACGTGACCGGCGGCCTTCACGTTGTACTGCGCAACCGCGATAGTGCCATTGCCCTTGTGGTCGACATCGATGACGAAGGTGGAGCGGATCACTCCTTCGATCAGCTTGCCGTAGAGCAGCTTCTCGCCGTACGCGCCATAAGCATTGAGCGTCGACTTATCCGGGTCAGACAGGAGCGGGAAACCAACCGATTCCTTGGCGCGGAATTGGATGAGTTTTTCCTGAGCGTCCGGCGAGATGCCGATCACATGCAGGCCTGCCGCACCGAGTTCCTCCATCGCCGCAGTGAAGTCAACCGCCTGCGTCGTACACCCTGGTGTCAGAGCAGCGGGATAAAAGTAGACGATCACGCGCTGTCCCCGAAAGTCCGCGAGGGACACATTCTTGCCGTCTGCGTCTGGCAGGTTAAAGGCAGGCGCTGCATCGCCGTCGCTGAGCCGAATGGTCATGCTAAAGACCCTAGCGGCTTTCAATAACCGCCTTGGGCACCGTC
Source organism: Propionibacteriaceae bacterium (assembly GCA_036519615.1). Taxonomy (GTDB): domain Bacteria; phylum Actinomycetota; class Actinomycetes; order Propionibacteriales; family Propionibacteriaceae; genus Microlunatus. The sequence continues at coordinate 2,371 of DATDKX010000451.1, read as the reverse complement.
CCGCCGCATACCGGCGAAGCTGCAATACGCTGTGAATTCGGGATGTCCCGGCCGCCGGTCGGCGCCGCAAAAAGTCCAAGGGAGGCTAAGTGTCTAGCAACTCTGTGTCCAGCAACTCTCCTCAGCCCACCCGTACACAGTCCCAGATCGAGGCTGATTTGGGCGCAACCCGGGATCGGCTGGCGGCCTCCGTCGCGGCGCTGATCGACCAGGTCCATCCAAACCGGATCAAGCAGCGCCAGATCGCGAATGTGAAGCAATTCGCCAACACAGAACTGGAGAATGCCAAATCGAAGATCTTTAACGCTCGTGGCGATTTGCGTACTGGACGCATCGTGGGCGTAGCCGCTGCCGTGGCGGGGATTGTTGGATTCCTGTTGATCATTCGCGCGATCGTGCGACGCCGGAGCAGTGACGACAGTAGTGAGTGACCAGAACGGCACCCCGAACACCGGCGGCTTGGATGAGGGCGCACTGCCCATACGGCTGCTACATGATCGCGTGCTGGTCTCGACCGACAATGAGCCGGGCGAGCGGCGCAGCAGCGCTGGCATCGTGATTCCGGCGACAGTGGCAATCGGACGCCGGCTCGCGTGGGGCCAAGTGGTTGCCGTGGGAACCAATGTCAGGACAGTCAAGCCAACTGATCGAGTGCTGTTCGACCCCGAAGATCGAGCGGAAGTGGAAGTCCGAGGCAAGGATTACGTGCTGCTGCGGGAACGTGATCTTCATGCCGTCGCCTCGGAGAGACTTCAGGATGGCAAGACCGGCCTGTACTTGTGAGTCGCCTTCCCAAACAGCGCTACTTGTGCTAGCGCCTCTTATAACGAATCTAAACGTAACGTGAGAGAACTAGAGCTTTTGCGTCAGATTGCCTCTAGTGTGTCGAGGTGGCACCAACGAATGGGTGTCCTCTCTACAACGAAGTGAGGCATGAATGACTTTCGTTCGTCCCGCGCGTCGCGTGCTCATCGCGGCCGCATCCATGAGCGCTCTCTTCGTCGCCGCGGCTTGTGGTGGTGGCGGTGGCGGCGCACCTGCAGGCGGTGGAACGTCGGCCGCTGCGGCTGATTTTACTAAGCAGGGTGATACCGAGTTCTGGGCTGGCAAGGACACCTCGGGTAACACCCAGAACTTGATTGATCAGTTCAACGCACAGCACCCGAACGGGAAGGTCACCTTCCACGAGCTGCCCGCTGAAGCCGATCAGCAGCGGCAGCAGATGGTCCAGAACGCTCAGATCAAGAACGCCAAGATGGGCGTGTTGAGTATGGACGTGGTCTGGACGGCTGAATTCGCGGCCAAGGGCATCGTGGAGGCCATGCCTCCGGACACCTCGACCGAGGGAATGTTGAAGCCGGCGGTCCATGCCGCGACGTACTTCAACAAGCTGTACGGCCTGCCTTCGACCTCCGACGGCGGCTTGCTGTATTACCGCAAGGATCTGCTCGACAAGTACGGCATCGCTGCCCCGCCGACCACGTTCGACGAGATGAAGGCGGCCTGTGACAAGATCACGGCAGGCGAGAAGGACTCCAAGCTCGGGTGCTACGCCGGTCAGTTCAACAAGTACGAGGGCCTGACGGTGAACTTCGACGAGGCTGTGCACGGTGCGGGCGGCGTCATCGTCGGCGATGATGGCAAGCCGAATGTGGCCACGCCCGAGGCCACCATGGGGCTGCAGACTCTCACCGACTGGTTCAAGGATGGCCACATCCCGAAGGGCGCTATCACATGGGCCGAGGAGAACGGACGAACCGCTGTCCAGCACGGTGAGCTGATCTTCCACCGCAACTGGGGATACGTGTACAACCACGCAGCCAACGACAAGGATTCGGAAATCAAGGGCAAGTTCGATGTGGCGCCGCTGCCGGGCATCACCGGTCCTGGTGTTTCCAGCCTCGGTGGTCACACCTTCGCCATCTCCAAGTCCGCCGAGAACAAGGGCACTGCACTCGATTTCCTGAAGTATGTGTCCTCCCCCGAGGCGCAGAAGTCCAACACACTCGCGACGTCGAACTCACCGGTCCTCGAGTCGCTGTATAGCGATCCCGACTTGGTCAAAAAGTTCCCCTTCATGCCGACGCAGCTGAAGTCAATTCAGACCGCGGTGCCACGTCCGAAGGCCGTGGAGTACGGCGATGTCACGCTGGCAATCCAAGATGCCGCGTATGGCGCACTCCAAGGTCAGACTCAACCCGATGCGGCCTTGCAAGCACTGCAGGCTAAGTTGCAGACTCTGATCAAGTAGTTGGTGTCCGCAAGGTTCTCGGCGCAGCCAAGTGCTGCGCCGAGAACGCAGCGCATTTCCCAAAGGAGGTAGCCGCATGGCCACAGCCACAGCGGAACCACAGAGTCTGCCGGCGACCGG
>DATDKX010000450.1:0-2978 GCA_036519615.1 Propionibacteriaceae bacterium | reverse complement strand
CCAGCCCGCGTTAGCCGTTGCGGCCTCGACCACCCGATCAGCCACTCGCTGATCTTGTCACGATCACCCTGGAAGGCGTTCGCCGATGGTTCACCCCAGCGGACACCGGGCAGCGGGAACGCATTCGACAGCCGACGCGATCCCAGATAGGACCGCCTACCGCCCCCGGGCACCCCTGCGTTGGCGAACGCCGCATAGACGCCATCCCCAAGTCGCGCCCCTGGCCGCCGCCGTTCGCGAACCCTAAGCCCAGCAGCAGAAGGAATGCGTAGTCGCACACACGGGGTGCTGAGTGAGGTATTGCGGATTGCGGCTGTTCGCAGGAAGGTTTGGGACTGTCCCAGATGACCCGACCGGTGAGATGCCCGATGACGGTGCCTATTGCGGGCGGGATCACTTGCAGAGCTGCCTCAGTTGGTCTGTCACAGCGTGCCACTCCCGACATCGCAAAATTCGCTCTTGCGCCGCCCTCGCTACCGCATCAGGTGCCTAGTCTTATTTCGGTGCGAGAGGCTGCCCCGCCAGCGACCCCTTCGGATGTCTCCAGCAGTTTCAGTCAAACACTCGAAACAAGAAACGGGAAAATCGTCCGGGCAAAATTCTTAAGGTGCACCGCGCGGCATAGTCGAGACGGTCGAAACCCGTCAACGGAATACGGATCACGGCAGCAGCCCCCGCCTATACGCAGCCCGCTCACGCAGCATATCGAGCACATCCTGAACCGTTACGGGTTTGATGCCGCATCTTTCTGAGTTCAGGAGGATGAGGACATGCCAGGAAAGATTGATCCCGCGGTGAAGGAGCGGGCGCTGCGGATGATCGCCGATCATCGTCAGGACTACCCTTCCGACACCGCATTGGCCGCGGCCGTGGCCGGCAAGTTGAACATCGGTCGGGAGACGGTGCGTCGTTGGCTGGTGCAGGCCGACATCAACGCCGGGGCCCGTCCCGGCACCAGCTCCGATGAGCAGGCCGAGCTCAAGAGGTTGAAGGCGGAGAACAAACGGCTGCGGGAGGATAATGAGATCCTGCGGGCGGCAACGGTTTTCTTCGTCGGGGAACTCGACCCCCGCAACCGCTGATCGTGACGTTCATCGACGACATGCACAGCCAAGGGAACGCGGTCGAGTCGGTCTGTCGAGTCCTGCGTGAGCAGGGCTGCCAGGTCGCCGCGCGCACCTACCGGGCCTGGAGACAATCCAGCCGTCCGGTCGCGGACCGCACCAGGTCCGATGCCCAGCTGATCGACAAGCTGCTGGCCGTGCAGGGCACCCCAGAGGGACTCTACGGTCGCCGCAAGATGACCCACTACCTGCGCCGCCAAGGCCTCCCGGTGGCGTTTTGCACCGTAGACCGCCTGATGCGCGACCTCGGCATGAACGGGGTCCGCCGCGGCAAGGGCGTCCGAACGACCGTCCCAGCCAAGGACGGGGACCGAGCCGGCGACCTGGTGAACCGGGACTTCACCGCACCAGCACCCAACATTCGTTGGGTGGCCGACTTCACCTACTGCCGAACCTGGGCCGGATTCTGCTACGTCGCTTTCATCGTCGACGTGTTCTCCCAGCGGATCGTGGGCTGGCACGCCGCCACCGACCGGCGCACCGACCTGGTGATGACCCCGCTGCGGATCGCGCTATGGGACCGTGACCGCCAAGGCCGCCCGGTCAAGCCCGGCCAACTGCTGCACCACAGTGACGCGGGCAGCCAATACACCTCGATCCGATTCACCGAACATCTTCAACTGGAAGGCATCGCCCCCTCGATCGGGACGGTTGGCGACGCCTACGACAACGGGCTGATGGAGTCGATCATCGGCCTCTACAAGAGCGAATGCATCGCCACAGCCGTCTTCCACGACGGCCCCTACAAGACCCTCGCCGACATCGAGTACGCCACCGCCGGCTGGGTCGACTGGTACAACCACCGACGCCTGCACGGCTCGCTTGGGATGCTCACCCCAACCGAGTACGAACAGCACCACTACGCTGCTCACAGCCGTGAGCCGCAACCCACATGAGAGCGGCACAGAACCCGTGACGGTTCTTCCCCACCCAAACTGAAATCGTCCGGATGCGCTTTCGCCCACTCAAACCTCGCCTCATGCCACCTCTCCAACGGCGGCACACCATCGCTACCAATCCAGTCCTCGCCCCGAAACACCAATAGCTCAGGCGGCGGGCGCTCCACCAGCGGGCGGCGATGCACAGCCATTCAGCCGGCCACACGCTGAGAACGCCGACGCGCCTCACTCAGACGGCGTTTCTCCCGCAACACATCCAACGCGGTACCCAACGGCGAACCCGGATGCGCCTTGACCCACTCCATGCGAGCCTGGCCCCACAACTCCAACGACTGCCACCACTCCCCAGCCGGCCACCCATCAGGATCGAAAGACACCAACTCTGGCGGAGGCGCCACAGTCAACGGCGGACGACGATGGGTGGCCATCAGGAAGCCTCACCTCTCAGCTCAGCAACCTTCCCGTTAGGCACATGGCCCTTCCAACGCCCCTGCGCAGCCGTACGAGCGTGCCTCTGACCCGGACGCAACCCAGACTCCTCAGCCTCATCAGGCAAAGCCAACGAATCAACCAGCCGACGCAACAGCAAACGGTGATCCTGAATGATCTTCAACAAAGGATTAGGCCGCGGCTGCCCGGCATAGCCAGCAACGACCAACGACGACGCCCGCAACTCCGCCTCAAGGGACGTGATTTCATCACTAGTACGGCACGCCTGACGCAGAATCTCAAGCTCGCCAGCATTCAACACAAACTCGCCGGCTACAGAGGTCCAAAGCCGAACACCCGGCTCCCCTAGACCAACAGGCGGCTCGGGCACTCCCTCAACCATATTTCCTACCTAACTAGCAGGTTTACAAGGGATTTTACCTTGAGCATCCCGGAGACGGAGACGCCGACCCGCGCTGGTTCCGAAGATGCGCCACCAAAAGAAACGGCCCTCCGGCCCGCACAC
>DATDKX010000449.1:0-3402 GCA_036519615.1 Propionibacteriaceae bacterium | reverse complement strand
GAACGAGACCGCGCCGGCATGGCCGAGCGCTACCCAAGCGGCATGCACGGCGCCATCGCCGCCGGCCTGTCCGAGCTGCTGGGTGAGGCCGTCACGGTCAGCACGGCTACCCAAGATCAGTCCGAACATGGTCTGACCGATGAAGTCTTGACCAGGACCGACGTCCTCACGTGGTGGGGGCATGCCACCCACTCCGCAATCGACGACGCCGTCGTCGATCGGGTACATCAGCGCGTCCTCGGCGGAATGGGTCTGCTGGTGCTGCACTCCGCCCACTTCTCGAAGATCTTCCGTCGGCTGATGGGTACCACCTGCTCCCTGGCCTGGCGCAACTCCCGCGACACTGAGCTGGTCTGGTCGGTCAACCCGTCACATCCGATCACCGCTGGTGTTCCGCAACCGATCTTGATCAACGAGCACGAGATGTACGGTGAGTTCTTCGACATTCCAGCACCGGACGAGTTGATCTTCATCTCTACGTTCAGCGGTGGGGAGGTCTTTCGATCCGGCTGCTGCTGGCGGCGCGGAAAGGGAAAGATCTTCTACTTTTCGCCCGGTGATCAGGAATACCCGATTTATCACCTGCCGGATATCAAGCGTGTACTTGCCAACGCCGTACTGTGGGCCCGGCCTGAGAATGTCGGTGACTTCAACCCGCCGTCCGTCATCAGCAGCCCAGCGCCGCGCTTCGATGCGCGGGTCATCGCCGGCGGTGTGCGTTCATGATCAGCGGTGATCGGCTGCGCGCCGGTGTCATCGGTCTTGGTTGGGCCGGGCAGCAGCACATGGCCGGGTACGTCAAGGCCGCAGATGTTGATCTTGTCGCCTTGGCTGGAATGGAGACCGGCGCGCTAGGGCAGCTGGGCGACGCCTACGGGGTGCCTCAGGAGCATCGTTATGCGGATTGGCACGAGCTCGTTGATCATGGCGGCGTGGATCTGCTGAGCATCGCCGCTCCGACCACGCTGCATGCTCCGATAGCGCTGGCAGCGCTCGACGCTGGGATACATGTGCTCTCGGAGAAACCGATGGCTGAAAATACCGATGCCGCTCGGCTCATGGTGGAGGCGGCGGAGCGCAATGACCGAGTTCTCGATGTGTCGTTCAATCATCGCCGACGCGGCCACGTACAGGTCCTCAAAAAGATCATCGATGCCGGTCTCTTGGGCAAGATCTATTACGCCAAGGCCGGCTGGTTGCGCCGGGAAGGGATTCCCGGCTTAGGTAGCTGGTTCACCCGTCGCGCGACATCTGGCGGCGGCCCGCTGATGGACCTGGGTGTGCACATGCTGGACATCGCGCTGTATCTGCTCGGCGAGCCCTCGGTTCGAGCGGTCACCGCTGCGACGTACGCCGAGTTCGGGCCTCGTGGCAAGGGCAGTTCACCGTCGCCGTTCATGCGCAAGACCGGGATAGAGCCTGGTGCCTTTGATGTCGAGGATCTTTCGACCGCCTTCTTGCGACTTCAGGGCGGCGGGACGTTGCTCTTGGAATCGAGCTGGGCGCAGTGGATCCCGAAAGATCGGTGCTATGTGACGATGTACGGCTCCGATGGAGGCGCCAGCATCGAGTGGGGGGCGCCTGACGATCCCCAACGGACCCTAGACATCTGGACCGAGAAAGAAGGCGTCCCGGCAACTCTCCATCCCGCCGTTCCGCCGGACGGGCAGCATACGGAGTCGATCATGGACTTCATTGCCGAAGTGCGATCTGGTGATTACGCCAACCATCGCGGCAAGCAGGCGCTGGCGCGTGCCGTCGTGATCGACGCCTGCTATGCCTCTGCCGAGAAAGGCACTGAGGTCACTCTCGACTTCTAAACCACCGAACGTCACATTAGTAACACTAATTTCTTTCCTTCACTTGCGTTTCGCGATTGAGATGCTGCAGGCTATGGCCACTTCCCCACAAATGGAATGGTCATGTCTTCTCGCCCGAGATTTGCCGCCCTCAACCGGAGCTGGATCAGGCGTCTTCTCGGCGCTGCGATAGCTGGCACCGTGTTCGGCACCTCTGCTGTGCTGACCGCCATCCCCGCCCGCGCCGACTCGCCCGTGTCCGTCAAGTCTGGTAGCTTCGCCATCCGCGGCGCCGGCTGGGGCCACGGCTGGGGAATGTCTCAATACGGCGCGTACGGAGCAGCTCGCGAAGGTCTCTCCTGGAAGCAAATCCTTGCTTTCTACTATCGAGGCACGCAGCTCAAGACCATGCCCAGCGGCGCCAAGATCAAGGTGTGGATCACCGCTGACAATGACAACAGTCTGCGAGTGCTGCCCGCCAGTGGGCTAACCGTCCGCGACGGCGCCGGCCACCGCTACGTGCTTCCCACCGGGACCAGCTACACCTCGTGGCGAATCAGTCGCTCTGGGACGGGCTCCCGACTCAGCTACCGAACGAGAAGCGGTAGCTATGTGACGAAGTCGACCGGGCTGACCACCGGCACTTGGTCGTTCACAACCCCTTCCAAGATCGTCAAGATCATTCTGCCCAGTGGCTCTTTACGGTCCTACCGGGGCAGCGTGGCGTTGATCAAGAGGGGAGCCGGGGGCCGGACGATCAACAACGTGCTGCTGGAGGACTATGTCAAGGGCGTCGTGCCGGCCGAGATGCCCACCTCGTGGGCGGCCGACGCCGTTCGGGCGCAGGCAGTCGCAGCACGATCGTATGCAGTGCGGCTGCGAGACTTCGGCAACTACTCCGGGTTCGACATCTGCGACACCACCGCCTGTCAGGTCTACGGCGGAGTAGGGCGGGAGACCTCTGCCGGCAACGCGGCAGTGAAGGCGACGGCGGGCAAGATCGTCACCTACGGGGGCAATGTGGCGCTTACCCAATTCGCGTCGTCCAACGGCGGCTTTAGCGCCGAGGGCGACTACCCTTACCTTGCCGCGCATCGCGATCCGTACGACGGGGTGATCAAGTCTCAAGCCTGGACGCGGAAGATCACCGCGAGCCGTATTAGTCGGGCCTGGCCTTCAGTGGGGACCGTCAAGCAATTGCAGGTCACCAGCCGCGACGGCGCCGGCGCCTGGGGCGGCCGAGTCAAGACGATCAAGATCATCGGGAGCTCGCGGACCGCGACAGTGTCTGGGACCACTTTCCAGTACATGTTCGGTATGCGGTCATCGCTTTACATGATCGCCGGGAGTCGCACGTCGTCGCCCAAGCTGGCGCCGACCGCAGTGGCCTACAGGCCGAGCGCGGCGTACGCGACCTTCCCACGCGGCTATGAATCTGGCTCTGCCGTGGACTTGCTCCTGGTCGGACCGGCAGGCGCACTCCAGCGGTATCCCGTCGTGAAAGGCCAGCTCCAGCAGCCGGTCACCATCGCCGCGAACGTCGGCCCGTACACCCATGTCGTCAATGCCGGCGACTGGAACGGGGACGGGTACCAGGACGTGC
>DATDKX010000448.1:0-4024 GCA_036519615.1 Propionibacteriaceae bacterium | reverse complement strand
AAGAACAGCCTGGCGAACCTCGGCTGCCGGAGCTCGCTGCCCCACCTCGATGCCCAGCGCTCGTGCCAACTCGGGGTAGCGAATCGGTTGCGACATCGAGCCGAGCGGAAGCTGGAACGTTACCGAGAGCACGAGAAATCGCCCGGGATCGGACTTGAACCGCGAGGTGCGGTATCCGAAGCCGCATTCCACGGGAAACAGGGTCTTGACCTGCCCTGTGGACCGCTCGAGGGTGCGCACGGTGCAGATCAGCTCACTGACCTCGGCCCCGTACGCGCCAACGTTCTGGATCGGCGTCGCACCGACCAGGCCTGGGATCCCCGACATAGCCTCTAGGCCGCTCCAGCTGCGCTCTACGGCGTAGCTCACAAGCGGGTCCCATGGTTCGCCGGCCGCTACGGTGATCACCGCACCGGAACATGCTGCGGTGTCCTCGTCAACACCCCGAGTGGCGATCTTGATCACCGTGCCGTCGAAGCCGGAGTCGCCGATCAAGAGGTTCGAGCCTCCGCCAAGGATGAGCAGCGGTTCAACAGCGCCGTCCAACTCGCGTACCGTCTCGATCAGCTCGGTCTCGGTCTCGGCGATGATCATGCGGCGTGCCGGGCCGCCTACTCGGAGTGTCGTGTGATCAGCTAACGCAACATCAGTCGCCTGCTCCGCCCCGCTGAGCTCAGGTTTCATGATCACGGTGCGGAACCCGCACCCCAAGATCAACTTCTGCTCGAGCGGCGCCGAGGACACGCTGCCCATCACTGGTCGCTTCGATGCCGATGGTGACGAGCGACCCGTCGATTGCCGAGACACTGCCGCTGAACTCCACCTCAACACCGTCCGCGTCGTCGGGCACTACCACTGGCCTGGTGAACCGGACAGCGTAGGAGATCACCCGGCTGGGATCCCCTACCCAATTGGTAACCACCCGAAGCGCCGTTCCCATGGTGAGCATCCCGTGGGCAATAACACCTGGGAGGCCAACCTGCCTGGCGAAGTGCTCGGAGTAATGGATGGGATTGAAGTCGGTCGAGGCACCGGCGTAGCGAACCAGCCGCTCCCTGGTGAATCGAACACTCAGCGACGGCAAGTCGGTGCCGATCTCCACGCCGTCCACCACGGTGGCCTTCATGCCACCGCTTCCCTTGCGTGGGCGAAGGTGGCCCGCGCCGTACAGATCGGCTCACCGTCACGGCTTGCGATGTCGACGGTTGCCGAGATGAGTTCCGAGCCCGAACGCACCCTCACCTTGTCGATTGTTGCGGTCGCGATGACGACGTCGCCGGCATGCAGCGGGCGCATGAAGGTGAAGCGCTGGTCGCCGTGCACAGTCCTCTCCAGCGAGAGTTCCAGCTCCGGGTCACCGAACAGCTGGTCCCAGCCCCGCGCCGAGATGACTGCAGCAAAGGTAGGCGGCGCCATCGGCGACTCTCCGCGATATCGAGGGTTGTCATCGCCTAGGGCCGTCGCGAACTCCGCGATCTTGGCTGCCGAGACATGGTACGGATCGCAGGGTGGATAGCGGCGGCCGGCGTGAGCCTCGGTAATGGCCATAGATGCAACGCTAACGGAGATGAGCTTGCTGGTACGCGGTCTGGTAACGCTTCCGGACCAGGTCGGCAGCCCGTTCGCCCAGCGGCTCGGCCATCTGCCAGCCGCGTTGTGAGGCGAGAGTACGGAGGGGTAAGAGCAACAATCCGTCGGCCAGGAACAGCGGCAGAGCCGCCACCGGTTCAGGCAATCCGTCGAGGACATCGAGCACGCCCGGATGACAGGTCCCGAAACACGCTCGTACCAGACCATGCCGACCATCGGCAAGGCGCGCCGCAAGATCAACAACGGCCTCGTTGGCAGCGGGATTCGACGAGCCGACGGCAAAAAGCAGCACGGAGCTGTGATCAGCAATGCCGGCCGCAACCATGCTCTGTCGAAGCAGGTCTGCGACGTCATCCCCGGTACCCAAGATGTCGGCAACGATCAGCTGAAGCGGAAGGGAAGATGCGACATCGCCGACCGTCTGGGGGACGTCAATCGTGGCGTGATAGGCCTCGGTGAACAGCAGCGGGACGACAACTGCCCACGTGTGGCCGGCCTCGGCCAGTCGGCGTACGGCTGTACCAAGATCTGGCTGCGCCAGATCAAGGTACGCCGGCACCGCGGTGATATTCGCCTGCTCGGCAACGGCTGCCATGAGCCGCTCGATATCGTGGCTGCCCTCGGGATGTCGGCTGCCGTGGGCAAGCCCGATTAGCGCGGGACCCGAATCGCGCAGCTTGGTCAGCGGGTCTCGCGGTGTGGCGTATGAGTCCTGCAGCGGGGGCAGAACTTCTTCAGCTCAAGCCGATCCGGGTCATTGCGCCGGTTCTTCTTGGTGATGTAGTTCCGCTCCTTGCACTGTGTGCAGGCCAGAGTGATCTTTGGTCGTACATCGACGGTCTTGGCCATAGCTTGTCCTCAGAATCTTCTTGATATCTTCTTGATGCGTGTCGTGCCGAGTAGCGGGAGCGGGACTCGAACCCGCGACACAGCGATTATGAGCCGCTTGCTCTACCGCCTGAGCTATCCCGCTGTGGTCTCCGCTACCAGTTTCCCGGTCGGGCAACGGTCTGAATAGACCGCATATTCCGCCGATGCGCGGTGGCACCGGAGGCAGAGTCCGAGCCCCCATGCGGAATCGAACCGCAGACCTTCTCCTTACCATGGAGACGCTCTGCCTGCTGAGCTATAGGGGCGCTTAAGTGGCGCTCGACTGGCGGCACCAACGGACCAAGATACACACTGGTCGGCGGGCTCGGCGAATCCGCTGCCGACGTCACTGATTGTCCGGGTAGACGAAGTCGCGCAGCGGCTCGGACCGTGCTGTGCCTGACCCGAAGGCTGCGACAAGGAGCTCCAAGAGGGCCAAATCAATAGGGCCATTGGTCACTTCCCCAGCTCTTAGAGCGATCGATATCGTCAACTCATGAATCCTCCGGTCCCCGCCGGGGTCGATGGCAAGGCATCCGACGCGCTCTTGGAGCTCGGCCGTTTTTTCACGAGATGGGAGGAATCCGACGACCATCGGGTTGTCTTCCGTAAGGGCGGTCGCGCAGGCGATGTCTTCTACCGGGATCGCTGGAGCCACGACAAAGTTGTGCGGTCGACCCATGGTGTGAACTGCACCGGTTCTTGTTCGTGGAAGATCTACGTCCGCGACGGAATCATCACCTGGGAGGCCCAGCAAACCGACTATCCGTCGGTAGGTCCGGATCGACCGGAATACGAGCCGCGGGGCTGCCCACGGGGGGCCGCCTTCTCGTGGTATACCTACTCCCCCACCCGAGTCAGGTATCCATACGCCCGCGGAGTCCTCTTGGAGATGTATCGGGAGGCCAAGCAACGGCTCGGTGATCCGGTGCTGGCATGGGCCGATGTCGTGAATGACCCGGAACGCCGCCGCCGCTACCACCAGGCGCGTGGTAAGGGCGGACTTGTCCGAGTGTCGTGGGCTGAAGCCGTCGAGATGATTGCCGCTGCTCAGGTGCACACGATCAAGACTTATGGGCCGGATCGGATCTCGGCCTTCTCGCCTATTCCGGCGATGTCGATGGTGTCGCACTGCGTTGGAACCCGCTTTACCCAGCTCATCGGCGGAGTCATGACCTCCTTTTACGACTGGTACGCCGACCTGCCGGTCGCCAGCCCTCAGGTGTTCGGTGATCAAACCGACGTTCCGGAATCCGGTGACTGGTGGGATGCCACTTATTTGATGATGTGGGGCTCCAACGTCCCGGTGACCCGAACCCCTGATGCCCATTGGATGGCCGAGGTGCGGTATCGCGGCACCAAGATCGTGACGGTTAGCCCAGATTACGCCGACAACACCAAGTTTGCCGATGAGTGGTTACCAGCCCAGGCCGGCACGGATGCCGCACTCGCCATGGCGATGGGGCATGTGATCTTGAAAGAGTTCTTCATTGACCGGCAGGTGCCCTTCTTCACCGACTATGTGAAGACCTACACAGACCTTCCGTTCTTGATCACACTGACG
>DATDKX010000447.1:0-4149 GCA_036519615.1 Propionibacteriaceae bacterium | reverse complement strand
GTCTACGCGGCTGAGTTGCCGATATGAGGGTGACGGTCGATGGGCGCGTTGTTGAAGTGCCATCCGGCGCCTCCGTGCTGACGGCCGTGCGCACGGCCGGCCGAGATGTTCCAAGCCTTTGCTGGGATCCGCGGACCTCGCCCGGCGGATCCTGCCGAACCTGCCTCGTGGCGGTCGACGGTGATCATGTCGTCGCGGCGTGCACCACCCCCGCAACCGAGGCCATGGTGGTACGCACCGATCATCCGGTCGCATCCGCGGCGGTGCGCGGAACGCTGGAGCTGCTGGTGTCGTCGCTGCCAGCCCGAGCATTCGATACGCCGTCAGAGCGTAGCGAACTGGTCCGCGCCTGCGCCGCTCTGGGCGTGGCCGCTACGCCACCCGACGGCCGGACTGCCGACGACAGGGTCGACTCTTCCCACCCGTACGTGCACTTCGATCCTGATCTATGTATCGCCTGTGGCCGCTGCGTCCGGATGTGCGATGAAGTTCAGGGGACATACGCGCTGAGTTTGGCCGGCCGAGGCCCCGACACGGTCCTAGTCGCCGGCGCCGGTGACCGCTGGATTGACTCGCCGTGTGTCAGCTGTGGCGGCTGTGTCGACGCATGCCCCACCGGCGCGATTTTTGAGCCTGGTTTCCACGATCCACGCCCGATTGAGACCATCACCCGGACCACCTGCGGCTACTGCGGGGTGGGCTGCAGCCTTGACGTGCACGTACGCGACGACACGGTGGCCGCGGTGACCCCCGCACTCGATGGACCGGTGAACCGGGGGCACGCCTGCGTCAAGGGCCGCTTTGCTCATGCATTCGCCCGCTCCGGCGACCGGCTGACCAATCCACTCGTACGGCGCGACGGCAAGCTGCAGCCGGCCACGTGGGACGAGGCCCTGACCCTGGTCGGGCAGCGGCTGCGGCGCACCATCACAGAGCACGGACCGGACGCAGTAGCCGCTATCTCCTCGGCTCGAGCGACGAACGAGGAGAACTATCTGCTGCAGAAGCTGATGCGGGCAGCCATCGGCACCAACAACGTCGACAACTGCTCCCGGCTGTGCCACGCGCCATCGGCGGCGGGCCTCGTCGCCGCTTTCGGGTTGTCCGGCGGCACGAACTCCTTTGACGACCTCGACCGGACCGACTGCATTCTGCTGGTTGGCGCCAATCCCACAGAGGCACATCCCGTCGTCGGTGCCCGGCTGAAGCGGCTGATTCGGGAGGGCGCCCGGCTGGTCGTTATTGATCCACGACGCACCGAACTCGCTGCCATCGCCGATGTGCATTTGGCGAACCGGCCAGGTTCCAACGTCGCGGTCTTCCATGGGCTCGCCCACCTCCTCGTGGCCGGTGGCCATGTAGACGAGACGTTTATCGCTGAGCGCGTTTCCGGCATCGCTGAGCTGCGCCGCACACTCGATGACTACGACCCTGACCGGGTATCCCGTATTGCCGGCGTCCCGACCGAGGAACTAAGGCTCGCAGCAGCGCTCTACGGCACCGCCAAGCGGCCCGCCATCGTTTACGGCCTTGGGGTCACTGAGCACGCACACGGCACGGACGGCGTACGCGCATTGGCCAACCTGGCAATCCTCAAGGGCGCGGTTGGCACCGATGAAAGCTGCGGCGTCTTACCTCTGCGGGGACAGAACAATGTCCAGGGCGCCTCCGATATGGGAGCCCTACCTGACCTGCTTCCGGGCTATCTACACGTCACGGATGCGGGCGTACGCCGCCGAATCGCTGGGGTGTGGGGGGTCGAGCCGCCAGCGGTCCCCGGATTTCGAATCCCTGAGATGTTCGACGCCGCGATTGAGGGGCGGGTTCGGGCACTGTACGTCATGGGCGAGGACATAGCCCAGACCGACCCGGACAGCGCCCACGTACGGGCCGCCTTGGCCGCGTGTGACCTCGTCGTCGTGCAAGAGATCTTCCTTAGCAAGACCGCTCAACTGGCCGACGTAATCCTCCCCGCCGCGTCCTTTCTAGAAAAGGACGGCACGTTCGTCAACTTCGACCGCCGTTTCCAGCGTGTTCGACCCGCGCTGCCGCCGCCTGGCCAGGCACGCACTGATTTCGACATCCTCAATGCAGTCGCCTCCAGTCTCGGCGCCGATCTTCGCTGCCCCGACCCGGCCGCTGCACTTGCCGAGTGCGCAGCGGTAGCCCCGCTGTTCGCCGGACTCAGCCACCATCGGCTCGACACCGGAGGTCCACTGCATTGGCCTTGCCGCTCCACAGACGATCCGGGCGAGGCCAGGCTTTACCTCGACCGGTTCGAGACCCCGGACGGGCGGGCAGCATTGGGCGCCAGCCCGTATCTGCCGCCGGGCGAACAGCCCGATGCGACATACCCGTTGATCCTGGTAACCGGCCGGCGACTCGAGCATTACAACGCCGGCACCATGACCAGGCGTACAGCCAACCTTGTGCTGCTGCCCACCGAGCGGCTGGACCTGCATCCGGTTGACGCGGCTCGGCTGAACGTCCTGGACGGCACCGAGGTCCTTGTGAGCAGCCGGCGAGGCCGGATCCAGGTAGGCGTGCACCTGACTGACGAGGTGTTGCCCGGACAGGTGTTCCTGGCATTCCACTTCCCGGATGCGGCGGTCAACGAACTCACGTCCGGCTGGACCGATGAGGTGACGAGCTGTCCGGAGTACAAGGTGACCGCAGTGAGCGTACAGCCAGCCTGACGCGCGGCGACTTTTGCGCTATTGGACAAGACCGCTGTATGCCGCACTGTTGACTGTCTATGGTGAAAGTCAGCAAAGCTCATCAGAAAGCGCAGCAGACATGTCTCAGTCAGAAAAGCCGACATCGGCGACGCCCAGCTCGGCCGGGGCCGCCAGCGACGCATTCTGGGCAGCCGCCGAGCTTGGAACCAGCCTCATCGAGCTCGACCGTCAAGAATGCCTGGAGCTGCTCGCCGCCAAATCGGTGGGCCGGCTCGCCTATGTCGTCGACAACGGTGCCCGCATCCTGCCTTTCAACTACGTCTTAGCCGAGGACTCCGTCATCTTCCGCACGGTTCCCGATGGCGAGATCTACCACCATGCACTTAGTTCGATCTGTTCCTTCGAGGTCGACGAGACCGATGAGTTCTTTGAGTCGGGTTGGAGCGTGGTCGTCGTTGGGCGATTGGAACTGGCGAGCGAGGAGGACTTCGCTCGGATGCTTTACGGGAAGCTGCCTCAGCCCTGGGCGGGTGGCTCTCGATACATGTTTGTACGGCTGCGGTGCGAGCACGTGTCCGGACGGAGGGTGATCGGTCACGGTAGGTGAGCCCTAGTCTGCCGTCGCTGAGCGAGGGTGCTGCTGTGGAATAACGGCGACGGGACAGGTAGCGCGATCGAGCACGGCGCGGGCAACGGAACGGATCCAGCGCGTGAACTCACGGCCGCGGTAAGGACCACCGACAACCAGCAGCTGTGCATCAGCCGATGCCGAGGCGACCGTGTCTCGAGGCGGGCCGGCCAGTAAGAAGGTTTCCACGTCGATATCGGGGTAGTCGGCCTTCCAGCTGGCCAGGATCTCAGCCATATTGAGCTTGGTGCCCTGCTCATCGTTTGCCAGCTCGGATAGCGGTGCTGAGTGCACCACCAGCACCGGAGCCTGACGGAGGCTGGCCTCTGTGAAAGCAAAGCCGAGAGTGCTCGATGAGGAGTGCAGCCCGTCGATGGCGACGGTTATGGGGCGACGGTCGCTGGCTGGCGCTTTCCAGCCGCGAGGCACCGCGACCACCGGATGTCGTGACATACTGGCGACCGAGCTGGCCGTATGGCCTAGTGGCATGGCCCCACTGAGGGCCCGATGATCTTGGCCAAGCACCGTTAGTTCCGCTCTTTCAGACAGCCGAGGCAGCAGCGACTCGGGGCTGTCGATCTCGATGAGCTGGTCGAGATGCATCCTTGGTGGTACTGCCAAGGTGGCGGCCACCTTGTTCAGTAGTACTTGGCGCTCCTGACGCCCCTGAGCGATTGCGGCTGCCATCTCGCTCGACGGCACTAGCGGCACCTCGTACGCGTGAACCAGCAGCACGTCATCCTTGCGTAGTTCGGCTTCGCGTACCGACCACTTGGCGGCCGCCTCAGCCTCGGCCGAGTCATCTATTCCGACGATGATCAAGCGGGGGTGGGTCTGCTCGGC
>DATDKX010000446.1:0-3893 GCA_036519615.1 Propionibacteriaceae bacterium | reverse complement strand
CCGGACGCTCCGGTCGCCCACCACAACATCCACTTCGGCACCGAATGGAGCTCCGCCTTCGATGCGCTGCTCAATCGCGGCGAACTCATGCCAGACCCATCGCGGCTGGTGACCGTACCCTCGCTCGACGGCCCGACGCTGGCACCCGCCGACTGCTCGACGCTGTATGTTCTCGAACCTGTTCCCAACCTCAACGGCAAGATCAACTGGTCGACCGAGACCGGGCCGCTACGTGAACGCCTGCATGGATTCCTTGCCCAGCGGGGATATCCGAGCGAGGTGATCACCGAAGAGCTCATAACTCCGCTGGACTGGCAGAGCCAGGGAATGGCCGCAGGCACGCCGTTCGCCTTAGCTCACACCTTCGGCCAGACCGGACCGTTCCGGCCGTCGAACGTCGAGCGACGGCTGCCCGGGATGTTCTTTGCTGGATCGGGAACGGTTCCGGGAGTCGGAGTTCCCATGGTGCTGATATCGGGCAAACTTGCAGCCAGCCGAGTCGCTGCATACCTTCCGGAGGCCAGCCGATGAACGACTGGATGTCACATGAGGCCCTCTTGACTGAGGGCTATCGGCGCTGCACCAAGATCACCTGGCGTTACGGCACGACCTACTTCTGGGGCGCGGCCCTGCTAGCAAAGCCGCAGCGTAAGCACGTCTACGCCGTCTACGCTCTCTGCCGGCTGGCTGACGACATTGTTGATCTTCCCAATGGACGACATCCAAGAGCTCCGAATCCTGATCCCGGTGGGGATCAGCTAGGCGCGCCTGGTGAGGAGCCGGAATCGATTCCCAAAGAGCCGGATCCGACACTTCCTGAGGACATCGATCCTGAGGACATCGACCGGCAGGCAGCTGTCAGCGACCAACTCAAGGCCTTCGCGGAGGATTTCCGAACCAGCTTGGCCGCAGGCGGTAGCACCGACCCGGTGATGGCAGCCATCGTTCACACGGTGATCACCTGCCGAATCGACCCAGAGTGCTTCGACCGCTTCTTTGACGCCATGGCTATGGATCTGACTACAACCACTTATCAGACGTGGGAAGACCTGCGCGACTACATGGAGGGCTCCGCGGCGGTGATCGGGGAGATGATGCTGCCTGTGCTTGAGCCCATCAACATGGCGGCGAAGGCACCCGCTCGCTCACTCGGACTGGCATTTCAGCTCACCAACTTCCTTCGCGACGTGGCCGAGGACCTTGATCGCGGTCGGGTCTACGTCCCGCAGGATGATCTTCGACTCTTTGATGTTGATCTTGAACGCCGTGAAGTGACCCCCCAGTGGCGGGCACTCATGGCGTATGAAATCGAACGCAACCGTGCCCTGTACTCATTCGCTGACACCGGAATTGCGATGCTGCCGTTACGCTCGGCCCGCTGTGTCGGGACCGCTCGGGTGCTCTATGCGCAGATCCTTGATCAGATCGAGCGCAAGGGCTACGACGTGTTCTCCGGTAGAGCACGAGTACCCACCTGGCGCAAGGCCACAACAGCGGCCCGCATCATGGTGACAGGCCCTCGCACGCTCAAGAGGGAAGCGGAGGCTTACCAGCGAAGGAGCATGGCCGATGTCACTCAGGACACGTATTAGCCCTCTGCCGCAGCCTTTGAGGCGCGGTCCGCGTTCGCGCGTTCCCATCGAACGCATTCCGCAACTACGAGAAAACCGGATGGCTTCTACCTGGCGGCTAGCCAAGCCGGGTCGCATCGCTGCGGCCCTGCGGACGGCCCAGTCGCAGAACTCCGGCGGCTGGTTTGTCGCGGGTGCGAGGGGCGACGTCGGACCGAAGGAGTCCGTTACACGCACTATTGCCGGGCGCGAAGTGGTCTTCTGGCGCAACTCGGCAGGCGGACTGGTCGCCGGCCCAGGCGCCTGCCCCCACCTCGGCGCGCTGCTGGACAAGTGCCCGGTCATTGACGGCACCATGTACTGCCGCTGGCACGGCCTCGCCCTGACCCAGAACGGTGATCCAACCTGGAGCCCTTACCGTGCCTACGACGACGGCGTGCTGCTCTGGGTGGGCCTGCCGACTGACGGCGAGGAAGCGACCGACCATCCAACACTGCCCGCGCGTCCACCGCTGCCCGAGTCAGTCAGCGCAGTGATCGCCAAGCCAGGCATCTGCGAGCCCGAGGACGTGATCGCCAACCGTCTTGACCCCTGGCATGGCTCGTGGTTCCACCCGTACGCCTTCAGCCACCTCGTTGTCGACGACGAAGCCAGCGATGATCATGTGCTGGTTGTCGATGTGACGTTCCGGCTGAGCCGAACCTGGGGTGTGCCGGTGCGAGCCGAATTTACCTGCCCGGATAGCCGGACGATCGTCATGCACGTCACCGAAGGTGAAGGCGCCGGAAGTGTGGTCGAGACCCATGCCACACCGCTCGGTCTCGGCCCCGATGGCCAGCCTCGCACCATGGTTACCGAGGCCACGATTGCCTACTCGGATCGGCCGGGCTTCCAGGTCGCGCGCTGGCTTTCGCCCCTGCTCCGCCCGGGGATCCGGCACACGGCGCGGAAGCTGTGGGTAGACGACCTTGCGTACGCGGAGCGCCGCTATCAGTTGCGGCAGCGCGGCGAGTTTCCTGGCTGAGCCAGAGCACTCTCCTCGCTATCCCTCCGGGTACTTCTCGACATAGCTGTCCATCTCATCGTTCCGAAGCGCTTTCGCAAGTTGCGCCAGCTGCTTCTTATCGACGATGTCGATGCTCTGCTTGGTGGGACTCGTACCGAACCCGGAAATGGGCGCTTGGAGCATGTGAACGTCGCTGGGGCTCATCCGTAGCGAGAGCGCTGTCTTACGCAACTCGCGCTCAGTCAGCCGATCATCGACGCTGACATGGCGGGCTACCCCTCTTGCAAAGTTGACGAATTTGAACGGATTCGAGACTGTCTCTTTGGCAAGGCCTTTCGCGAGTATCGCTTGCAGTACGACTCGCTGCCGCTCGGCCCGATCGAGATCCCCGTGGGGGAGCTGGTGCCGCTCTCGTACATAGGCCAGCGCTTGTTCACCTCGAAGGGTCACATTGCCGACGGGAAAGTTGTAGCCGCCAGAAACTGACCCGTACTTGTTGTAGACCTTGACGCCGCCAAGTTCTTCTGTCAGCTGGATGAATCCCTCGAAATCGATCAGTGCTAAATGATCCATTCGGGTGTCCAACAGGCCCTCGAGTGTTCGCACCGTTAGCTGCGGCCCGCCAAAGGCGAATGCTGCGTTGATCTTGTTCTTTCCATGCCCGGGAATGGGAACGTACATATCCCGTGGAAACGAGATCATGTATGCGCTCTTACGATCCGCAGCGAGATGCATCACCATCAAGACGTCACTGCGACCGTGGCCTGCGTTGCCGACGTCTCTGCTATCGGAACCCATAAGCACGTAGTTGATCGCCTCACCTGAGCCCTTCGCTGGGCGCGCCTTCTCACCTTTGGCAGTGGGCGTTTCAGCGGGCAGCTGGTCGGGGCTGTGCCGCAAATTGTCATTGACCGCTCGATCGATGGAAAAGGCGTAGACAGCGCCGGCGATCAGGCCTCCGACGAGCAGCAGTGCAACCGCGGTGAGGACTGCAGCGAGCCAGGTCCGGCGTTTCCGTTTGGTGGCCGGACCACGAGTATCCGGATCGGCCGATTGGGCATCGTTTATAAAGGACAGTGACACCAAGAGCCCCCAAGTCGATACACACAGGTCCTGCACCCGCAATGCACTCGCCACCGGAGCGGCGTTCGCCCTAATGATAGGCGGATCCGGCGTCAGGCAATGGAACCGCGACTGCAAGCATGCTAGGCGCCGCTCCTAACGAGCGATAAATGGTGCAGCGTGGTCGAAAGCCGGTGACGAGAGCGCATGGGACCCGTCCAGAGATCATGGCCGGCCACGCCATATATATGGAG
>DATDKX010000445.1:0-4132 GCA_036519615.1 Propionibacteriaceae bacterium | reverse complement strand
TCATCAAGCAAACCAAACGGGTCGGCTGCGGCTACCGCAACATGATCAACTACCAGCGCCGTATCCTGAGCCACATTGCGGTCACCCGACCGCAGAAATCAGCAGCATGAACGGGACAACCCCGCGGAAATTCGAAGAGCCCCCAATGCCGTCCTCAACAACCTCGATACCGCGACCTTTGAGGTAGGCGACCCACCCGCCGGCAGGCTCAGGCAAATCCAGCGCGAGATGACTGACCGGAATTAAGGCGTCAGCCGAGATTGCCTCGACGACGGGCGCCGGCTCAACGGCAGCGGCAGGGGCAGGGTTGCGGAACATATCTAGGTTCTCCGATCAATCGTTAAAGGTTGTTGGCGAGGCAGGCAGGTCGATGTGGTCACCGGTGAAAGGGCAAGAATCCGACTGAACCGACCTTCGATCCGGGATGAGTTCACAGCGACGCCAAAAACATCCCCACCCGGCGGCGTTAACCCACCCCGCCAAGTCATTCATTACGCCGCCACTTTCCGAACAGCGTTAATCTGTCGCGTACCCGGAGGCTGACAAATTGTGCAGTACTCACGCGGCCGGCCGCGAAAGTACGCAAACGTGAACTCGCTACCACA
The DNA here is from genome assembly GCA_036519615.1 of Propionibacteriaceae bacterium. Lineage (GTDB taxonomy): Bacteria > Actinomycetota > Actinomycetes > Propionibacteriales > Propionibacteriaceae > Microlunatus. Next base: position 3,527 of record DATDKX010000445.1, on the reverse strand, counting down.
CCGTTTACAGACCTGCGCATCGCCTATTCCCCGAATAACTTTCTGACAATAATTATCGCAGACAGCCACATAGAAAGCGAACAGCAGAACCCTAAACGCGACCCCGCCTAACCCGCCGCAACCGCAACTCATCCAAGCCATCCGAATAGCCATGCGGTTTCTCCCGCCCATCCAGATAAGCCAGCGACCGCCGTAGCTCCTTGCTCAAAGGCACAGCATCCTTAGCATCCGTCGCACCCTACAAATAAGCCGCAGCCAACCACGTAACATAAACAAACGGATCGCTATCGTTCGGATACTCCCGCTGCACCGCCCGTACCAACTCCGAATCCCAATTCGGCACCACAGGCGGACGGCGCCGATCCCGACAAGCATCACACTTCGACCTTGGCCTGCCCGCCCCAGGCTTACGAGGCGGCAACGGCCCACCACACAAGTGACACTGCCCTGTACCGCTCACCCCGAGCCCACCCCAATTAATTTCGGGAAAAAAATGCTGTGAATGTAAATGTTTTTGGGGGGCAGGTCAATTAGATACGCCCATAAAGAAAACCGGCCTCGTATTAACCCGGTCACCATCGATGCGCATCAGACGCACCGCCGCGCCACCGCCCCAACTGAATAGCTCGAGCCTTCTTCGCAGCAGCCCGCAAATTGCACTTGGCATGCGAAAAGCCCCGCCACTTCGTGCGGTCGTAGTCATCGTGATCAAGATGCAGCTCTTGACCTGGCAGCATCGGCAACCCGCAACGGCTGCACGGTTGGCCGTACGCCTTAGCCAACAAAGCCTTACGCAGCTTCTGATGTCGAGACCCGTACCCGGCTGCGGTGGTGTTCACTCCGCGGCTACCGCTCCACGCCATAACACACCGTCCCGTTGTTACCTCTAGCAGCCGATACTCACCAGCGACGCCGACGCAGCTTCGTCCGAGTGTGATGCGGCACCTTCACAACCTGCCAGCCAGGCGGCTCACACACCAGACAGTAAAGGCGCTGACCGCCGCGCTTACGCTCACTTTCGAACGTTTCTCCACACAATGCGCAACATCGTTGCACAACCACGCGGCTAGTCTACCGAATCGTTGCACCGGGACCGCACCTCGGGGAGGGAGGCCTTTTGGGGTGCGGGTGACCTGGTTGCGCCCTCTAAGAAAACGGGATCGGTCAGAACGGCGCAACGATGTCGCACAGACCAGCCGGCAGACGCAACGATGTGGAAAAAGCCGTGTATAGAGACGAGAAGTGCACTGGCCAGTGCCCAGAGTGCCATCCCGAAAATTCGTTTTCTTTGCCGCACTTTCGTTGTTGTCGGCTGTGATGCAAGTCATGGGAAGCAGCGGCATAGCCAAAGTAGGCCGGGGTACTTAGTGAGTTGGCCCCTGTATCCCGGTCAATACCAATCCCCCTCGACTCCAGAAGGAGCAAACATGACCACCAGCGGCCCTTACGACGCGCCTGGCACCAGCAGCGCTACCAGGCCTGTAACTGGCACCAGCGGCCCTTACGACGCACCTGGCACCAGCAGCGCTACCAGGCCTGTCGCATACCGGGATGACGACCGCCGTCCTGCCAGGGAAACCAAGCCATCCTTCAAGACCACCGAACTGATTGTCTACCTGCTGGCGGTTATCGGTGTACTGATCGCCTCCTGGGTGGTCGACGTCAACGAAGACGGTCAACGGTTCAGTGCCTATCAGGGCTGGTTCCTAGTCACCTTGTTGACGATCGGTTACCTAATCAGCCGTGGCCTGGCCAAGTCCGGCAGCCGCGACGAGACCCGCTGACCGGAAGGTTTGCGCGTCGGAGGCCGACCACGTCTATCAGGTCGTGCTCGACGCAATTGCCGTGTCCACCATGATCCTTGTGCCGGTCGGGGTGGTTTTGCTCTATGGCCTGCTTGCAGGTCGCTGGGACGCCATCTCGAACTGGCGAGAATCACGGCGCCAGAAGGCCGAACGGCGGCGCAACCTCCGGGCTATGCGCAGGCAGCAGGGGGCGCCGCTGGAACAGGTTGCCGCCAATCTTCGCCGGCTGCGGGGCGTGCTCACCGTCGATGAGCATCGCTCGGCGGTGCACCAGATCGGCAACCGCGTGGCGTACGACCAGGTGCTGATCCAGGCGAGTGAGATGCTGCAGATCGAGCACGATCTGGCTAAGCATTCCGCTGGAATGGAGCGGAACATCGAGCGGCTTCGGGTTGAGGCCGAGCTCGAACGGGCTGGCGTCGTGCTATCAGACCGGCGATACGGTCAGGCCGCCTGAGCGCTTTCTGGCGCCTCACGCGACCGATCGGAGATCCATAGTTCGGAGGTGCCGGGGTCGGAGCAGTGGGTGCGTTCGCCGCGTTCGGCGAGGTTGAGCAAGGCGCGGGTCAAGGTGTCGGTGGCGATGCGGCCGCGGCGGGTCATGACGGCCAGTCCTGCTTGAGCCAGCAGCTTTCGCAGATGCCACGTTGCTTTGATTGCGGAGCCAGTAGCGGATTGCCGCAACCGCATGTGGCGGTCTGCGGACCATACGGACCTTGCGGACCTGATTTCCTACCTATCTCTGGATGGATAGCCGTCCAGATGACGTAGTGGTTGCTGCGGTCCTCGCCTTCATCCACAACCCAACCGAGTTTCCGCATGGCCGGCGCGTTACGCCTTAGCAGGCTGGTTACCATTCGGGGGTCTTTGGGCCAATTGCGAGGCGGCCGCCACCCTTGTTCGTCGGGCGTGACCTTGATCAGCAGGTCAGCGGCTTTGCCATGGAAGTCAATTCGGGCCTCATCCATAGCGGCAATGAACGGGTCAGCTGACAAGGTGTCCTCGGCCATTGTGCGGGCTCGCTCAGCGAACCGGGTTAGCCCATCGGTGCCAAGTATTTGATCAACGGCGGCGAGGATGAGGGCAAAGTCCGCCATCCTAGGACTGGACGCTAGACGGACAGATGGTAAACGCCTGATTAGCTCCGTAGCTAAGGACAACAGGTCGCCGAAAATGCGTGGTTGGTCCTGTGTCCACCGCTCGTTTAGTTGACGTTCGGTTAGTCGTGCTGACTCTTCGATCCTGTCTAGGTTGATCGGTAGTGTGCGGTCGGCGAGGTCGCCGCGGAGCGCACCGACATCGATTCCGTTTAGGATGATGCAGCGGCGGAACGCGAACACGGCCAGGTCAGAATCGGTGTAGAGGGCTCGGCGGACGTCGCCGTCTCCGGTTGCGGCGCGGCAGAGGCAGTCTGAGAGCCAGTCGGGCACTTGTGAGAGGTTGTCGAGCGCGACTACCCATGACCCTTGCGCGGCAGTTACCCACGACTCTTGATCACGCGGCGGTTTCCGCAGCGGGACTGGTGACGGGTCTATTAGTGAGACGAGTCGCCGCGAAGCGGTGGATTTGCCTGTGCCTTGTTCTCCGAATAGGCACAGGATCGGATGGGGTGATTCGGGGTCAATGAGTGCTGCTATCAGACATGCCAGCGTTAGCGGTTTGTCGGCTGTGGCGACGTTGAGGTGAGGGTCCCCCGGTTTATCGGAGGCTCGATTCGGGGTT
>DATDKX010000444.1:0-5151 GCA_036519615.1 Propionibacteriaceae bacterium | reverse complement strand
TGACCTATGGTCAGCCCGACACGGTACTGCGCCATGCCGCACGGTTTGCGCGCGTCTTCGGTGCCGCGCTGGTCTGTGCCCATGTCGATCCCGGACGTTACGTGGTCGAGGAGCGCCCGGATGGCTCGGTGGTTTCGCTGCCACTCGATCCAGAACTGCCCGAACTGAAGGACACCGACTTCGACCAGGGGCTGGTGGCGCAAGTGCGCACGGCGGTCGCTGACGACTCCATTGACCTGTCCTTCAGGGAACTAGCGGGCGACGTCGCATACGCGCTTACTCGACTCGCCGACATCCTGGATGTCGAGTTGATCATCGTCGGCAGCCGCCGCGGTGGGGTACGAGCTGGATTGAAGCAGTTCCTCACCGGCTCGGTCGCCGCCCACCTGGCGCATCGTCAGCATCGGCCAGTCGTAGTCATTCCGGTGGCCCCAGTAGCGGAGGGCAAACCGCTGCCCTGGGAGGAGTAGCGGTCGCTCCGGGCGGATAGGCCCCTGCACCCGAATGGGTGCATGCGCCATCATGTTGTGATGGCCATGAGTACCAGCGAAGAAATTCGAACCCGGGCTCGGTCAGCTTCCGGGTTCGGAGATCGTGACGGAATCTCCCTCGCCTGAGGGGAGCTGAGCGTTGCCTCACGTACTGCGCTGGCTGATCGGCCTGGCCACTTCGCTGATCGGCAATCACATTTACCTGGTCACGCTGGCCTGGGTCGCCGTACAGACAACTTCGCCGGTGAATGTCGGCTTGATTCTCGTTGCAGGTGCTATCCCTCAGGCGGCTCTGCTGTTGATCGGGGGAGTCTTCGTTGACCGACTCGGCCCCAAGCCGACCATCATCGCATCGGACCTGCTGCGAACCGTGATCATGATCGTCTTTGCGGTCGTCGTGGCTAGGGGTCACGTCAGCCCATTGCTGCTTGGCGCGCTGGCTGTGATGTTCGGTCTAGTCGACGGCTTTTTCCTGCCCGCCGTCAATGCCGCCCCCCGATACTTGGTCCCTCGGAATTCAATCACTCGCGTCGTCGCTGCAAAGACGATCGTGGCGCGCGGCGCTGAATTCGCCGGCGCACCTCTAGGTAGCTGGCTGCTGGTTGTAGCAAGTGCCGCCGCAGCGTTCTGGGTGAACGCCTGGTTGTTCGCGGTCTCGGTCGTGCTTTTGGCCCTCACGCGAATGGTCATCCCTGAGGAGGACGCCCGAGGCCAGGGCGCTTCCGATGCTGAACCCACGTCCAACCAACCTGTCATGTCGGTGTGGGCTGACTTGAGAGCGGGAATCCGGTTGATTCGCGGCTACCCAACCTTGACGACATTGCTGATCGTCGTGTTTGTCGTCGAGATGGGATTCAGCGGGCCGATTATGGCCGGAGTGCCGCTGCTGGCAAATGAGACCGGTTGGGGTGTACGAACCATCGGCTGGGTTCTTGGTGGTTTCGGACTTGGCGCGGCCGCTGCGGCCGGCTTCCTGCTGTGGCGCAAGAATGTCCGCCAGACCGGATTCGTCGCGCTTTCTGGCTTGCTTGCGATGGCGCTCAGCGTGCTGGGGCTCGGTTTGCTGCCAGCGTTGGGCCTACCAGTCTCTACGGCGTTCGCCGCCGCCGGACTCCTCGGCCTCTGCTCGGGCCTGGGTGCCGGGTTCTACGGCACGCTGGTTACCTCGGCTGTGCTGCAGTTGGCGCCCGTCGGACAGATCGGCCGGGTGATGAGTGCGCTCTCGTTCTCGAGTCTGGCCGCGGTTCCCATCACATACGCCCTCACTGGGCTGGTGACCAACGTGTCGAATGCCCGAGTCCCATTCCTCATCGGAGGGACGTTGATGCTGGTTGTCGCAGCACTGGCCTTTGCGAACCCGCAACTACGTCACCTGACGGTGGGCGCCACGGCGCATGCGAAGGAACCTTCTAATCAGAGCCTCCCCGGCTGACCAAATGTGGGAGTGTTTACCTCCTCAACACGCGGGGTACCCCCAAGAGGCACGAGAGGAGGTCCTTCCATGAACCGGGGAATTATCGGCACCATCATTGGTGTGCTGGTCATTATCATCTTGGTGATTGTCATTCTGCAGCTCACCTGATTGCAGACCCCGGGCCGGTGAGGCGTCTGTTTGGCTGCCGCCGCGCCCCGCGCGCCACCCTTTCCCGATATTTCGTTTGCACCTCGACGCTGTGGAGCTAAGCCTAAGCTTTGCGGCGTTCGGGGTGCTGCTCTGTGAGGTGCTCGTACGTCGCAGCTAGATCCTGACTGCTCATCCCAGCCCGATCTAACAGCTGGATGAGTTCTCGGACGTTCGCTAGAAGTCGTGCTGATGTCCCAGTTCGCCACGCCTGTTGCGTCGCGACTTCAAGCGCCGCCAACGCCGAGCCGGTGGGCAGATCAGGTTCGACGTCACGATTGCGCGAGACGCCACGATTGAGCAATTTGCCACGGGCTGCGGTCAGCACCCCGCCGCCTGCGAGCGACAGCTCCCAGCACTGCAGGACCCGAGCAAGGTCAAGACCAGCACGTACGGCGATGACCGCCGCTTCGCCGAGCGCCATGGTTGTTGCGGCAACGACGTATTGCTCACACGCATTGGCGATTTGAGCGCAACCAACACCGCCTATGCGTACGCAGGTTCCCAACAGCTCCAGAACGGGCAATGCATCCCGATAGAGCGTCGGCGATGCCCCAACGGGGATGACCAAGTCACCCCGCGCTGCGGCCGCCTGAGTCCCGCTTAGCGGTGCGTCAACTACTCGCACTAGCCCAGCTGTGCTCTCGGCAAGATCCCCGGCTAGCTCACGAAGATCAGCTGGAGCCGAGATTCCACTGACGACAAGGATCTTGGGGCTGTGCATGCCAGCCCGCAGCCCACTAGGACCGCCTAGCTGCGCCTCAAGATCATCTAGGGTTTCCAGCAATACCAGCAGGTATTCGCTCCGCGCCGCAAGGTCTGCCGGACTCGCGGCGACTTGGGCTCCTAGGCGCTGCAGTTGAGCAAGTACGTGGGCATTTTGCCCGTATGTCCAGATATGTGTCTCTGGGGGGAGGGTGCCCAAGAGCCGCTGAACGACCGGCTCGACCAAACGTCCGTTCCCAAGCACCCCGACTGAGCGTAGAGACGTACGATCCCGCGCTCCGCCTGTTGGCACCCTTGCCACTCTAGCGAAGAGATCGGGGGCGCCTCATCTAGTTGGATCCGCGGTCCAGCACGACCTGTACGAGCCGGCGCAACTCCGGTGTCAGATCCTGTTCCGGCACGGTGAACCGCCAGTCACCGTATTCGACGGTGTAGACGAACCGATCGGGAGTCGGACGAGTCGAAGTGATCTCCTGCCGGCCAACACGCATCAACAAATGCCGGATCTCGGAGGCTTCCGGATCGGAATTGAGATCCAACTGCCCGACTTTGGTTGTGCCAGCAAAGCCTCCGGTGCGGCGTACGGCAACCATTACAGGCAGATCAGTGCCCGACGGAGGAGCCGAAGACTGGAATACGCCTACGCCAACAGGCGTCGCCACATCGGCCGGCGCCGCCCCAGCCAGCACGCCGACCTCGACCCACGCACCCCGGATTTTTTCAGCGATCGACGGGTCATTCGTGAAGAGCCGACCGGCCGAGCTGACGGTCGCCCGCGCGAAGGACTCAAAACCGGCCTGCGAGCTCAACTGGCCATTAACGAGCGTGTCGTACCAGACCTGACCGGCCTTCTCCCAGCTAGCTCCACCGATCTCCAGCGCGGCCAATGTGAAGGCACGGTTAGGAATTCCCGAGTTGATGTGAACGCCGCCGCTGTCATCGTAGGTATGCACATAATCGGCCATAGAGCCCACTTGCAGATCTCTGCCGATTTGAGGGTCGTCGTACGCCGTTCCCGGTTCCTTCATCGAACGCAGCGCCTTGGCGTTGATCCCGGGCTGAAAAAGTCCTTCCGCGATTAGCCAGTCAGCCTCAGCAGCGCTTTGGTCGAGCATGCGCTGTTTGGCCATCGAGGCAAAGACATCGCTGATGCTCTCGTTCAGCGCGCCCGGCTGATCTTGGTAAGCCAGTCCGACAGTGAATTGCGTAACGCCATGCGTGAATTCATGTGCCATGACATCCATCGGCTTGGTGAAGCGTTCGAAGATCTGTCCATCGCCGTCGCCAAAGACGAGCTGACTACCGTCCCAAAAGGCGTTGTCGTAATCGCGCCCGTAATGGACTGTGACGGATACCGTGCCGCCGCGGCCGTCAATGGACCGCCGGCCAAATTGACTCTGGAAGAGATCCAGTACTTGTCCGGATGAATCAAAGGCCTCGTCAACTGCCAGATCCCCGACGGGAGGATCGCCATCATTGCGGACGACCTCGCCGGGCAACGTTTCAGTGTTGTTGGCACTGTGTACGACTCGACTGCTCGCCCCGGGCAGGGTCGGTGCAGCCATCTCAGCCGGTCGGGCCTCGCGTCTGGCCCTCAGCCGGTCATCGACTTGCAGCGTTTCACGACCGGAGGCGCACGCATGCCGTGTGCCAGCCCGCCTGGCGACGCGCCGCAGCAGATAAGGCGGAACGAACGTACAGGACACCACACCTCCTTGCGATGGTCAGCTGACCGATAACACAAAATGCCAAGCATCGTAGCCGCAGCGATGATTTGATGGAGTCGATCGCAACTACCTGCTGCATGCTCACACGCAGGTTACATTCGGTATTGGTGACCATCGGGGGAGAATTTTGAGCAGAGTCCTTGACGGCGTGCCGTCGTACGTTTCAGGCTGACTTGCGGGATGGGTCAACTCGCTTCAGAGCGGATAGCCTGTCCCGTGGGTCGATTGACGGCGCGCAATCGGTGACGGCCACCGTGCAAATGGCGGCGATTCCGTGACTACTGGAGTCATGGACCGAGATGTGCGTGCTTGAATGCTGGCCCATGGCGTACGCGTTTGAGAGTGCAAAGCACCTAACGCGATTTTGGCATGTCCGCTTTAGGACATGTCCTCTTCCTGCTGCCATTTTTGCGTGACTTCGCTCGTAGCGGCTGCATAACGTCCATCTTGAAAGCTCGGGTTCTCGCCGGCGGTATCACCGGCACGGCGGGACATCAAGAAGGGAACTTTTCATGCAGTCCTCAACCCATCGTGGTCATACTCTTCGTGGACATACTCTTCGCGGACACACTCTGCGCGGTCATAC
>DATDKX010000443.1:0-2745 GCA_036519615.1 Propionibacteriaceae bacterium | reverse complement strand
CAAATTGATGGAGATCTACGACGACGTGCTCCGGCATTGGCCGGTTCCATTCGAGACGTCCTTCGTCGCTACGCGCTACGGCAAGACCCACGTCATCGCGAGCGGAGACCCTGCGTCGCCGCCGCTGGTGCTTCTCCATCCGATGGGTGTAGGAGGCTTCGTTTGGTCCTCGATCATCAAGGTGTTGAGCGAGCAATGGCGGACGTACGCGCTCGACACGATCGGCGACGTCGGCAAGAGCGAATTGGCCGACCCAAACCGCTACCCAAAACGGGGTCGCGACTACAGCGCATGGCTCGACGACGTCTTCGCCAGCCTCGGCATTACCAGGGCCGATGTCGTGGCCGGGTCGATGGGTGGGTGGATTGCGATGAACCACGCTATCTGCGCGCCGGATCGGCTGCGCCGCTTGGTGCTGCTTGGACCCATGGGCTTGGCGCCGTGGCGGGCCACATTCTCCGTTTTGGGACCCTTCCTATCCCAACGATTCCGGCCGACCGCAGCCAAGCTTGAAAAGATCATCACTCGATCGTTGGGTGAGGGCGAGTCAGTGAACCGCGGGTTCCGTCCATGGATGCGGATCATGGGATACACCAAAGCCCGAGTCGGTCAGCCGTTCCACCTCTCGGCCAGAAAGCTTCGCAAGATCACGACGCCGACGTTGGTGTTCTTCGGCGGCAAGGATGGCCTGGTCGGAGACGTTGCGCCAGCCGAAAGACGCGCCTAGCGCTACATCGCCGGATGCGAGATCGAGGTATTGCCCAACGCTGGCCACGTCATGAGCGTCGACGAGCCCGAGTTCGTCGGCAAGCGCATCGTCGAGTTCCTTCATGACCGTCCCGGTGCGATGAACACGTCAGTTATAGAGCAGAGTGAGGTGGCCATCAGTAGTTTGCCTTCACCGTTCAGGAGCCCGAAGGGGGAAGCCCGTTACCTGGTCGCGTACGACGCCAGCATGCGCTTGTGGCCGGTGCCATACGAGTCGATCGACGTTACCGGTCGCTACGGGCGCACCCATGTAGTGGTAAGCCGCCCGCTGGACGCGCCAGCCTTGGTGCTGCTACACGGCGACTACTTGAGTCTGGCCATGTGGTCACCGAACGTGCCCGATCTGAGCCGAAACCATCGGGTCTATGCGGTGGATGTCATGGGCCAGGCTGGCAGAAGCGTTCCCGACCGACACATGAAGAACCGAGACCAGGAGGTCATCAACGGTGTACCGGAGACATGGTCACTCGGTTACGTCACCGATGTGATCCTCACTCGCGACCCCTGGATGCACCGCGTAGACCTCGCCCGGGCAACCGATCAAGACCCCGTGCACACCGCCGACCACGATGGCGTCATCGTCGCAGACGTTGTGGCCGAGTGGGCCCGCCGCCACGGCCAACCCTACCGAGACTCGAACTCACCGGTCCTGCCGGCGGGAGCTGGAGCTGCGGCACGAGCGGAGAAGAGACCGTGATGGATGCCGCCGACTTCTGCCGGGTCCTCTCTGGCCGCCCCGGCCCCGACGGTGGCCAACCCTGGGGGCTACTCACCACCCAGGTCCCATTCTGAGCGCAAGGAGGCGCACCATGACTATGACAAGCACAGGCCGCCGTGGAAGTGCTGAGAAATGAACACGAGCCTAGATGAGATCGCTTCAGGGATTTACCGAGTTTCGGTCTACATCCCCGAAGCAGATTTCTGTTCAACCAGTTCCTGGTCGACGGCGATGAGCCACTGCTGTTTCACACCGGGCCGCGCCGACTGTTCCCGATCGTTTCGCAGGCGATCAACCAGGTGCGGCCGGTCGAGGAATTGCGCTGGATAACGTTCGGTCACCTGGAGGCCGACGAGTGCGGCGCAATGAACCTGTTCTTGGCCGCGGCTCCGCACGCGCAGATAGCGCATGGGCGGATAGGTTGCGACGTCAATATCGACGATCTCGCCGACCGCCCGCCGCGGCCCCTCGACAGCGGGGACGTGATCGATATCGGCGCCCATCGGCTCCGCTACATGGCCGCACCGCACGTCCCGCACGCCTGGGACGCGGGCGTTTACTACGACGAGACCACCGGCACCCTGCTATGTGGCGACCTGTTTACCGAAGTGGGCCAGAGCAAGGCTCTGGTCAGCACCGAGTTAGTCGGGCCGGCCATGCTTGCCGAGGACATGTTCGCCGCCACCTGCCTTACCCCACAAACAGGAGCCACGATGCGTCGCCTCGCCGAGCTGGAACCAACTACCCTGGCGCTGATGCACGGCCCCTCTTACGCCGGGGACGGTGCCATCCAATTGCGCGGCCTCGCCGACGCTTACGACGAACGGCTCCACATCGAGGGCGAGCAGCTCCGCCCTCCCGTGCAACGTCCCGGAGCAGCCAAGATCACCTAACCTGATCCACGACCTCAGACCGGCCAAGAACATCGCCCACAGCAACACCAATGATCAGACGGACCGCATGGGGCGCCTCGTCGACGTCAAGACGGCTCGTCGTCTGGATGCGAGCGCGCGCCCCGGAACTCATACAGCTTCCAGGCGGGAAATCAAAGTTGCGGGTCAGCAGGGGGTTGAGCTCTCTTCGGCAAAATCAGGACTGTCGACCCCCGTATTGAGGCTTTTCGGCTCTGTGTCGAAACCCGCTGTCACCGGAAGCTCCAGTCAAAGAGAGGAGGAGTCATGGGCTTCCTGGAAGTCATCGCTCATGCCAAGGTCCGCCCAGGTCAACTCGAGGGCGTCAAGGCCCAAGCGGCCGAGATC
>DATDKX010000442.1:0-2625 GCA_036519615.1 Propionibacteriaceae bacterium | reverse complement strand
TACCAGTCATGCACCGTTCCGTCCATGAGCTGATTGACCGGGAGGTAGGCCGGCTCATAGGGATAGCGGCCAGCGAGTTCCTCATCGAGCTCAACACCAAGGCCGGGTTCGTCGCCGGGATGCAGACTCCCCTCGGAGAATCGGTATGCATGCGGGAACGCCTCGTCGGTGAGCTGGACATGGGGCATATGTTCCTGAATGCCGAAGTTATGAATCGCAAGGCCTAGGTGAAGGTTGGCAGCCATGCTGATCGGCGAGACATCGGTCGGCCCGTGGCAGCCGGACTTGACCTGGAACAGTTCAGCGAAGGACAACATTTTGCGCAGCCCGGTGATACCACCGGCGTGGGTGACAGTGGCCCGCAGGTAGTCAATAAGACGTTCGTTGATCAGCAGATTGGCATCCCAGGGCGAGGTGAAGATCTCACCGATGGCCAGTGGAATGGTCGTACCGCTGCGCACCTGCCGGAACAGCGCCTGATTTTCCACTGGCATGCAATCCTCAAGCCAGAACAGGTCGTACGGCTCGAGTGAGCGGCCGAGCTGGACCGCCTCAGTGGGAGTTAACCGATGATGCGCGTCGTGCAGCAAGATCAGTTCCTGGCCGAACTTGCTGCGGGCGGCCTCAAAGACACTGGGGATGTAGCGCAAGTAAGCCCGGGTATCCCAGGTCTCGATCTTGGGCGCGGTGCCACGCGCCGCGGGCTCGTACTCCTTGCTCCCCTCGGTGGGTACTCCGTACGACGCCGGAATACCTGGGATAGCCGTTTGCAGCCGGATAGCTCGATAACCGTGCTCGCGATGCTCTTCCACCGAATCCAGCAATTCCGGAATGTCCCGCCCGGTCGCGTGGGTGTAGACAAGACAGCCGGTACGGCTAGCTCCACCGAGCAGCTGATAGACCGGCAGACCGGCCGCCTTACCTTTGATGTCCCACAGCGCCATATCGACTGCAGCAATGGCAGCCATGGTGACGGGACCGCCGCGCCAGTACGCGCCGCGATAGAGGAACTGCCAGGTGTTCTCCACTGCATGAGCGTCCCGTCCTGGCAGCAGCGGTACTACGTGATCAGATAGGTAGGACGCCACGGCGAGCTCCCGCCCGTTCAAGGTGGCATCTCCCCAACCGACGATTCCGTCGCGCGTGGTGATCTTGAGGGTAACGAAGTTGCGTCCCGGACTTGCCAGGATGACGTCGGCGCGTTCGATGCTGAGCGCGCTCATCTGGCAAGCATCCTCCTACATCGACAACTCTCGAATTCGCTCTTGTTCCATAGCGACCTCCGCACCCGCAGCTAATGCGGCGATCCCAATCGGGTCGTCAAATTAAAGTTCCACTATGGGTTGTTGGCTGTCAAGAGATCTTGTGCCCTCCCAGCATGGGGGGCACAGTGGCGCTATGACGACCACCACGGAGAAGACCGCTCATCCAGCGGCTGGGACTGATACCGAGGCTGTGGTTCTCGGTGGGGTGGGAGAGATTCTCCGGCCGGAGCAGGTCAGTGAGTTCGTTGCTACGGCGGTGGCCGGGGCACGGCTGGAAAATCGGCGAGTCTGCGTTGTAGTGCCCGACGGCACTAGGACGTGCCCACTTCCGTTGCTCCTTCAGGCGATGCGAGAGGGCTTAGCTTCGGCTTCCGAGGTCACAGTCGTAATCGCTCTTGGTACCCATCAAGGCATGTCCGATGAGCATCTTGCGCGACATCTCGGATACAACCTTGGAGAGCTCGAGCAGACGTATCCAGAGTGGCAAGTGCTCAATCATGAATTCTGGCTGCCTGACACCTTTACCACCGTGGGAACCATTAGTGCTGACCGGATCGCCGAGCTCACCGGTGGACTGCTGACTGACACGGCGGTCGATGTCCGGATCAACCGCAAAGTCGCCGACGCCGACGTTGCGATCGTGGTTGGGCCGGTCTTCCCTCACGAGGTGGTGGGCTTCTCCGGTGGCAACAAGTATTTCTTTCCAGGGGTGTCTGGACCAGAACTGATCAACTTGTCACACTGGGTCGGCGCGTTGATCACTAGCGCGGAGATGATCGGCACCCGCGGGATCACCCCGGTCCGTGCGTTGATCGACGAAGCGGCAAGCATGATTCCGGCTCGGCGCTTGGCTTTGAGCCTGGTAGTGGCCTCGGGCACCAACACCTTGCACGCCCTGGCTTTCGGTACGCCGGAGGACTCCTGGGCGGCCTGCGCCGACATCTCGTCGCAGACCCATGTCACCTACCTTGATCATCCGGCGCGCCGGGTGTTGTCGATCATGCCGACGAAGTATGAGGACATCTGGACCGCGGCAAAGGGCTTCTACAAGCTCGAGCCGATTGTCGCCGATGGCGGCGAACTGATCATCCATGCACCACACATCAGACAGATCTCGGTGATGCATCCGAGCATCAGTGAGATCGGCTATCACAACCGCGACTACTTCCTTGGTCAGTGGGAAAAGTTCCGGAACAAGCCGTGGGGCGATCTTGCTCACTCCACTCATCTACGCGGCCAGGGCACCTGGGATCCGGAGCGTGGCGAGCTGAATCGGGTAACCGTCACGTTGGCTACGGGGATTCCGGAGGACGTCGTACGGTCGGTCAACCTCAACTATCTCGATCCGGCGACCGTTGAT
>DATDKX010000441.1:0-5012 GCA_036519615.1 Propionibacteriaceae bacterium | reverse complement strand
CAATCGCTCCGCAAGCGTCTCGGTGGCTTGGGAAGGCTTGACTTGCAGCTCGTGCTCCAAGATCTCGGCGCACTTGTGGTACGTGCTGATCGCACCCGCCCGGTCGCCCGCATCCGCCTGCAGCTCCATCAGCGTGCGGTACCCAAGCTCCTCAAGGGGCTCCAGTCGGACCCGGATCCTGCCGTATTCAACGGCTTTCTTGAGGTCACCCAGGTCTCGCCAACCGGCCACCAGCTGGTCGCAGAGTTCGACACACTGGCGGCGCAGCTCGTCGCGCTCCACAAGCACCCAGTCGTCGTACATCCCCGGCAGCAGATCGCCGCGATACTCCTCGACCCCCGCTGCTCCATGCTCGAGCATCGCGTGCTGGTCGCCGGCCGCGAGCGCCTGCGGCGCTAGCTGTCGCTCCCGGCGGAACACGCACACGTCGACACGGCACGTTGGCCACTCTCGCCACATCAGTGTGGCGGGTTCGACGACGAGAGACGGGTCCTCGCCGAGCAGCACACGGAGATAGTGCAGCTCTCGTCGCAGGTTCGTCCGCGCCTGTTGCTCGGTCGAATCGGGCCAGAAAATGGCAGCCAGGCGTTGCCGAGGCTGGGGTGCCTCCGCGTGCACAGCAAGGAAGCCGAGCAGGGCGATGGAGCGCGAGGAGCGTGCGAGGTTCGTCGCGGTCGATCCTTCGACGTACTGCTCCCCGAGAAGCGAGACTTCCAGCAATGTCAGGGCCTCCGTCTTTCGAGAGTAGAGCAAGGGCCACGCCGCGGACAGGTCGACGTGACTCCGAATGCCATCGCCGTTGGGTCGGCTCGCGACTACAGCGCCTGACGCCCTACGGTGGAGCCTCCAATGCCAGCGGTTGTTCAATCCTCAAGCACCCGCTCAATCTCAAGAACGGACTCCAGGTGTCCAATCCGATCAGAGTGGCGGTTCTCGGATTCTGGCACGTGCATGCAGCGGAGTACGCCGCGCGGGTACGCGAGCACCCGGACACCGAACTGGTCGCTGTCTGGGACGACGATCTCGCTCGCGGGCAGGCAGCTGCGGATGCCGGCGGAGTGTCCTTCGTTCATGATCTTGACGCTCTGCTTGCCCGCGACGATCTGGATGCAGTCACCGTCACCACCGCCACAACGGAACATCACGCGATCATGCTCCGTGCCATTCAGGCTGGGACGCACATCTTCACAGAGAAGCTGCTGGCGCCGACCGTTGCAGAGGCAGAGGAAATCATCGCGGCGGCCGACAATGCGAGCCTCGCCGTGATGGTCTCACTCCCACGGCTCTACCACGGATACACCCGAGCGATTGTTGAACAGCTCGACCAGGAGCGACTCGGCGACCTGACTTATTGCCGCATCCGACTGTCTCACGACGGCGCGGTCGCCGGGTGGCTGCCGGAACGGTTCTATGACCCTGCGGCCGCCGTTGGCGGTGCGCTCAGTGATCTCGGCTGCCATCCGGTCTATCTCACCCAGCTGTTTCTCGGCGCTGTCCCGGCCACGGTGAGCGCCACATACGCGTCGCTTACCAAACGCCAGGTCGAGGACCAGGCCGTCGTGACGCTGGAATACCCCGACGGCGTGATCGGCGTCGTTGAAACCGGATTCGTGAGCAATAACCCGTTCACCATCGAGATGCACGGCACCAGGGCCAGCCTGGCGTACGACAGCACGGGAAATCAGCTCCGCAGGCGCAGCCCCGGAGCGGACGCCTGGCAGTTGCTTTCAGTGCCGGAGGACAATGCTGATGCATTTAGCCAGTGGGTTGGCCACATCGAAGACGGCACACGAGCCGATGACAATCTGACCAGGGCTGTCGAGCTGACCCGCCTGG
The DNA here is from genome assembly GCA_036519615.1 of Propionibacteriaceae bacterium. Lineage (GTDB taxonomy): Bacteria > Actinomycetota > Actinomycetes > Propionibacteriales > Propionibacteriaceae > Microlunatus. The sequence goes on along the minus strand of DATDKX010000441.1, from coordinate 3,176 downwards.
TGTCGGCGGCTAACACAGCGGCTGCTACCGGCGCGACCGTGCGGTATGGGATGAGTGCAGCGTGAGCACGGTCAAGGTTGGCGTGCTGGGCGGCGGCGGCATCCTGGAGGCACATATGCGGGGTTATCGTGCCTACGCCGACGCGATCAAGGTAACCGCCGTGGCCGATGTAGTGGAGGACACCGCCCGCAGGCGTGCGGCAGAACTGGAGGCGGCGGCGTATACCGACTTTCGGCAGATGATCTTGGACGCCGATATCGACGCCGTCGACATCTGCCTACCGCATCACCTTCACGCCGAGGCCATTGTGGCCGCGGCTCGGGCAGGTAAGCACATCTTGTGCGAGAAGCCGCTCTGTCTGACCGTGTTGCAGGCAGACGAGGTGCAGCAGGCGGTCAGCACAGCCGGTGTGACCTTGATGTGCGCCCACAACCAGCTCTACTTGCCCGCGGTGACCAAGGCAAGGCAGCTGCTAGATGAGGGCGCTCTCGGCACCGTCTACGAGGTTCGTACCACCGACAGCTTTTACAACGATTTCGACCCGCAGAACATGGGCTGGCGCGCAAGTACTGCCACGAGCGGAGGCGGGGAACTGATGGACACCGGCTACCACCCGACCTACCTGATGCTGCACTTCGCAGGAGGCTCACCTGTCGAGGCCACCGCACTGCTGTCACAGCACCGGCTGCGCTTCATGGAAGGCGAGGACTCGGCTCAAGTTCTGGTCCGTTTCGACAACGGAGTCGTCGGCCAGTTGGTTACAAGCTGGGCGTACGACCCGCCGCCGAGTACCGAAAGGTTCTCGGTCGTCGGGGAACTTGGCTCACTGTCAAGCGACGGGCGGTCGCTGACGATCACCCGGCGCGCATCGGGCAGCCAGACCTATGACTTCTCCGACGTCGACACCTATGCGTACGAAATCGGACAATTCGCTGAATGCTTGCGTTCTGGCACGCGTCCAGTGCACACCGAGAAGGAGGGCATTGACGTGCTTTGCCTGATCCTCGCCGCGTACGAGGGGGCCCGCACCCGGACCATAGCGCCGGTGTTCAGGCGTCCTGACACATGACTTAGGCGTTCCTCCCGCGGGCCGCGACCTGCCACTGGTCTACCACCACTCCGCCAGAGATGATCATGAGTTGGTCGGCGAGGTTTACCGCAGCGCAGACATGGTTCGGAGCGACCCGAACCATCGAACCGAGCTCGGGTAGCGGCGCGTCCCCGGCGAAGGTGACGGTCGCATGGTGTTCGGCGAGCGCGCCGATCCGTGCTTCTGGAAAGTCAGGCAACCGGCCACTCCCGGTAGCCCACACAGGTCGATCGGCTCCCAGCACCTTGCTTCCGGCGTCGAGGACGACGTCGCGGCCGTGGCGGCTGACGACGGTGGCCGCCGCGGTCAGGGCGACGGCGTCCCAGTCCGCGGCCCCGAGCTCGACCTGTTGGGCGTCGTTGAAGACGTACACACCAGGCCGCATCTCGTTCAGGGCCCCCTGCTGCACCAGCGCGGCGGTCGGCGTCGATCCGCCGCTACGCAGGCCTTCGCGCACTCCAGCTTGATGCAGTGCCGCGTCCGCCTCCAGCAGGGCGCGCGCCTCATCGACTGCCGCCTGCTCCCGCCGGCCGGGCGCGTAGCTGTGCCCCGGAAAAGTGAACACACCGGCCACGTTCAGCCCATTGCGCTGCACGGCCGACGCGACCTGCCCGACGCTTCCTGGGGCGACACCGGTGCGATGGTGGCCGCTGTCGACTTCCACCACGACCTCCGCCTCGGTCCCGGAGAGCGCGCGGGCCAGAAGCTCTACTCCTTCGACCGAGTCGGCACCGACCCGGAGGGTGACTCGCTCGGCAAGGGCGCGCAATCTGAGGCCACGCGCTCCGGCAGCCCACACCGGATAGGCGATGAACAGGTCGGTGAAACCAACGTCCGCGAAGAGCTCCGCCTCACCCACGGTCGCCACCGTCAAACCGACCACGCCGAGTGCCGCCTGGCGGCGGGCGATCTCCACACACTTGTGGGTCTTGGCGTGCGGGCGCAGCGCCAGGCCGTGCTCATGTGCGCGGTCGGCCATAGCGACGAGATTTCGTTCCAACACGTCGCGGTCGACCACTAGACACGGAGTCTCAAGATCCGCAGGCAGCGGCGGTGAAAGTGCCATCGCGACATTGTGTCGGACCTCAAGCGTCAGCAGGGTCACCGGGCCCGCTGCAGCGGGAGTTCCGTTGCCACGGCTGGAGTCGTCCACGGACCACGGCCCCGCAGAACGGCTTACGCCTCGAAAGTGGCGGAGGACGCAAAGAGCGATCTTGGCTCGAAAACACTCGTGCCTCCCACCAGAGGCGAGAGGCACGAGCACATTCCCCGAGCGTGAGCGGCCGTGGGCTCAACAGTGAGTACTCAACTCGCTGACTGCGAAGCGCGTTTTGCGCACTTCACCGGCAGCGTGAAGACCACTCACCCGACCACACCCCGACGTTCCCTCCCCCAAGAGGAACGTTCAGAATGAACGCTGTCGAAGGGCGATGCCCGTCATTTGTTGGCTAACCAACTCCTGACACAGCAAGAAATTAGCGAAAGAGACCAAATCGTGTCGAGCCCCCCACCCCGTATTGTCACCTTCTGGACATGTCAAAAAGCGGACATTCGGCTGGGTGTTTGAATCCTCGAAGCAGGCCCCCAAGTAACTTCCGTGCTGTCTGGCGCGGATAACGCTACAGCACTTTGCTAGGCGCCGAGAAGTCCCCGAATTTCGTCTGCGGTGAGTGCGGCAGCCGCCAACGCTTCACCTCCGACGACCGACTCAAAGAGCTCCTTCTTGCGCGCTTTGAGATCCATCACCTTCTGCTCGATGGTGTCCTTGGCAACCAGCCGGTAGACCATCACGGTCTTTGTTTGTCCGATCCGATGGGTACGATCCACCGCTTGCGCCTCGATGGCCGGGTTCCACCATGGATCGAGGACGAAGCAGTAATCGGCCTCCGCCAGGTTGAGGCCAAAGCCTCCGGCCTTCAGGCTGATCAGGAACACGGATGCCACCTTGTCTCGAAACTGCTGGATCACCCGATCGCGATTCCTGGTACGCCCGTCCAGGTACGCGTACGGGATCTCCGCATCAGCCAGGCGGGTGCGGATTCTGCTCAGGAAGCTGGTGAATTGGCTGAATACCAGCGCTTGATGG
>DATDKX010000440.1:0-2337 GCA_036519615.1 Propionibacteriaceae bacterium | reverse complement strand
GGCGTGACGTTGGTATAGACCTGGTGCCGCGCGAGGTCCTCGACTGACTCGATGGCGAGATAGGGGTTGACTGCGGCGGCGCCGTAACCGATGAGCACCGCGATGTGGTGCACTTCGCGTACGTCGCCGGCCTCCACGATCAATCCGACCTGCGTCCGGGTCTTCTCCCGGACCAGGTGATGGTGGACGGCCGCGGTCAGCAGCAGCGATGGGATTGGTGCTTGGTCGCCATTGGAGTGCCGATCGGACAAGACAATGATTCGGGCACCGTTGGCGATTGCCGCGGAGATCTCAGCACAAAGCTCCTCGAGCTTTGCTGTCAGCGCGGCGGCGCCGCCGTCGACCTCGTAGAGGCCGCGGGCGATGTAGGTCTGATATCCGGGCAGGTCACCTTCACGGTTGATCTTGACAATCTTGGTGAGGTCATCGTCATCTAGGACGGGGAAGGGCAGTACCAGCCGACGACACGATGCTGGACCGGGATTGAGCAGGTTACATTCCGGGCCGATCGTGTTGTACAGCGAGGTCACCAATTCCTCGCGAATGGCATCCAACGGTGGGTTGGTCACCTGCGCGAAGAGCTGGGCGAAGTAATCGAACAGCAGTCGCGGCTTATCGCTGAGCGCCGCCAGCGGTGTGTCGGTGCCCATGGAACCGAGCGGCTCGACACCGGTCGAGGCCATTGGTGCCAATATCAGCCGCAGTTCCTCCTCGGTGTAGCCGAAGACCTGCTGGCGTCGAGTGACCGAGGCATGCGTATGGACGACGTGCTCTCTGTCCGGCAAGTCGGACAGCAAGATCCTGCCTCCAATGAGCCACTCACCATACGGTGCGGCTGCGGCAAGCTGCGCTTTGATCTCCTCGTCGGAGATGATCCGGTGCTGGCCAAGATCAACAAGAAACATTCGGCCTGGCTGCAGCCGGCCCTTCTGGACGATCTTGTCCTGAGGAATGTCCAGCACTCCGGCCTCGGAAGCCAGCACCACGAGGCCGTCGTCGGTGACCCAGAAGCGACCAGGTCGCAAACCGTTGCGATCCAGCACTGCGCCCACGACCGTACCGTCGGTAAACACAACTGCAGCTGGGCCGTCCCACGGCTCCATGAGGCAGGAATGAAACGCGTAGAACTCCCGGCGCGCTGGATCCATCTGGTTGTTGTTCTCCCAGGCCTCCGGGATCATCATCAGCATCGCATGCGGCAGCGAGCGTCCACCGAGGTGCAGCAGCTCCACGACTTCATCAAAGGAGGCGGAATCTGATGCGTCGGGGGTACAGATCGGGAACAACCGGTTCAGATCGCCCGGAATGACATCACTAGCCAGCAATGCTTCCCGAGCTCGCATCCAGTTGCGGTTGCCCATCACGGTGTTGATCTCACCGTTGTGAGCGATCATCCGGTATGGGTGGGACAGCTCCCAGGCGGGAAAAGTATTGGTGGAGAAGCGGGAGTGCACCACCACGAGCGCGCTCGCCATTCGTTGGTCCAACAGCTCCGGGAAGACCTGGGGCAGCTGCTGCGTGGTCAACATGCCCTTGTAGACGATGGTTCGGGCGGACAGCGATGCGAAGTAAATGCCGGTCTCGTGCTCGGCTCTGCGACGTAGGCAGTAGGTCAGCCGGTCCAGCGCAATCCCCATCAGCGGTGCGCCCTTGGCAGTAATGAACAGCTGCTCGAAGTAGGGCATGTTCGACCTGGTGACATCGCTCAGCGACGAGTCTTCGGTGGGCACTCGGCGCCAGCCGAGTACCCGCAAGTTCTCCTCCCCCGCGATCTGCTCGATGCTGGCCTTTGCCTTGGCGGCAAGCTCGGGATCGGTAGGCAGGAAGGCGTTTCCCACCGCGTACGCGCCCTGCCGGGGAAGTCCGAACTCCACTTCGCTACGGAAGAAACCGTCCGGAATCTGCAACAACATGCCCGCGCCGTCGCCGGTCTTTGGGTCGGAGCCGACCGCACCGCGATGGTCCAGATTGCGCAATGCCTGCAGACCCTTGGCGACGACGGCGTTGCCTGCCACCCCGTCCAAGGTCGCAACAAACGCGACGCCGCAGGCGTCGTGTTCGAACGCGGGATCATAGAGGCCCTCAGCCTTGCGAAACGATGCATTCCGGGACGGCGGGGGCGACCCGGCCGTGGAAAAGGCGTGAGCAGTTGTCATGGAACCAACTCCCATCGTCGAAGCCGGTCAGCAGAGGCGGGGTTCTCTGCCGCGGTCACGGCTGAGCGGCACGGCTCCCGAGCAAACGTGCACACTACAGAGCTTGCAGGACAACATTGGCCCAAAGTTGATGGAAAGGGTAACGCACACAGCAGGGATCACGGAACGTGAAAACTGCCGC
>DATDKX010000439.1:0-6199 GCA_036519615.1 Propionibacteriaceae bacterium | reverse complement strand
GCTGACCCCGGATGAGTTCGGTCGCCTCATCGCTGCGATCCCGGAGCGTCACAGACTGCTCGTCGCAACGGCGATCGAGACGGGTATGCGCTGGGGCGAGCTCATCGCTCTCCGGCCGCGGCACATCGACTTTCTGCGCCGTACTGTGACCGTCGAGGAGACGATCGTCGAGGTTTCGAAGAAGCACTCTGGTACCGGTGAGCGGATGATCATCAAGCCCTATCCGAAGGACGACGAGTCGCGCACCTTTGGTGTGCGGTCTGCGTGGCTGGACGAGGTCGCTGAGCACATCAGGGTCCACGCGATTGGGCGTGACGAACTCTTATTCAGCACCCAGGTGGGCACTCCGATCTCGCGTAACACCTTCCGAACCCGAGTGTGGCTGCCCGCTGTCAAAGCGTCGGGCCTCGACTTCGGTGTTCGGGTACATGATCTTCGGCACGCGCACGCGTCGTAGCTTCTCGCTGGCGGTGCGGATCTCAAGGGCGTGATGGATCGGATGGGACATGCGCAGATCCAGACCACCCAGAAGTATTTGCACACATTGCCCGACACTGATCAGAAGAATCTCGACGCCCTGACACGGATGACTGGCAGACCGGTCGGGGATCGGATGGACTGATCGAGCGCGTAGCGGCGGACAGATGCGACGGCTCAGCCGGCGGGCCGAAGCGACTCGACGTAGTCGCGGAGGTCGGAGCCGCGGACCAAACGAGTCCGGTCGATCTTGACCGACCGAAGGTCGCCGGACGCCAGCAGCTCGTAAACCTTTGACCGGCTCACGTTGAGAAATACAGCGACCTCAGTCACGCGATATAAGAGACGGTCTTCCACGTCTTCACCTCCCACTGCCAGTGATCGCAAGATCCCGCTTCTCTAAGGGAGCGGGAAGTGGGCTGGCGGTCGCCCGGCCGTGCAGAACCATCCATCATCGACCGTGCAGAAATTCCATCATCGACACGGCCGAAGCACTAACGGCGACTGTGTGCAGGCCTTGCCCAATGTCTCCGAGGCGCCGGATCGCCGAGTGGGGATTGGCCGAGCGATGCGGGATCGTCGGTGCTGAGCGGTGAACCAGCCAGGCCGATCTCTGCCCACGAGTCGACTCGAGTCGCGTTGCTATCAGACCTGCTGTCGCGCTAAAGGCCTCGCATTACGAGTCATGAGCAGGCGACCGTGCACCGTCTCGCTCAGCATGGACACGTCCCCCGCTGAGCACTGAATGCGGTGGTGGTCGCGCTGATTGGCTGCCCGCTTGGCTGCCACGCCTCCGATCTCCGATCTACCGCTGCGAGCGCGTCGAATGTCTCTTCGGGCCACTCCGTGCGGCACCCTGCCGGAAGTCCTCATCGAACTTCCGCCGCGTCTCTGCCATCGCCCTTCCTCCTCATCGGCTCATCGGCGATGCGTCCACGGTAGAAAGGGAAGCCCACGATGTTTCTGCTCGGCTCCTGACCGAGGCCGGACGTGGGGTGTCGCAGTCGGTGGGGAATCACCTTCGGATGCACAGGACGGACATCGGCCCGTACTCACAACCAACCGAGCGACCTCCGGCGTCGACTCAACCGCCGTGCGGCGGCACCCGGCCCGTCATGTCTTACGCCAGCCCCTCATTCTCTTGATCATCGATACATCGCGCCACTTCCTCTGCCGTGACACACCGGCCCGTGCCGCCCAGGCCCAAGGTGGAGAGCCCGCCCACTATATTGGCCCATCGCAGACATTCCGCTACGGACCGCCCCATCAGTCGCGCCTTGACAAAGCCGGCACTGAAACAATCACCGGCGCCGGTGGTGTCTACCGGTGTCACCGGCAGCGCCGGCGAGTACCAGAGCTGGTCAGCCTGGCAAGCAAAGGCGCCCATCGCCCCGTTTTTCACCACTACCAAAGGACCCAGCGCCGCCAATTGGCGTGCCGCTTGCTCGAGGTCGTCCTGACCGGTCAGGTGGCGGGCCTCGAGGGCGTTGGGCAAGAAGACGTCCAGATAGGCCAGCGTCCTACGCAGCCCTGGGCTCTCCAGCGTCAGATCCGCCGTCAGGTTGCCATCCATGATCAATTGCATCCGCTTGGCACGCACCAGAAGGCGAGCCGCATCGAACAGCACCCCACTGTAGAACCCCGGCAAGTACAGCGCGCGTGCCGTCGTGGTGATAAGTGCCTTGAAGCCCGCAGGCCGAGCCGGGGCCGGGTCGTAATAGGTGATGAATGCACGATCGTCTGGCAGTGAAGCAGCTACCGATACCCGGCGATAGGGCCGCTTATGATGAACGAAGAGAGCATCGTCCAAACCCTCGGCGCGCACGTATCGCAGGGCGAGCGCACTCAAGTCGTCGTAACCAAAGTCAGCCGCCCACCCCACGCGCAAACCCAGCCGGTGCATTGCCACGGCGCTGGTATAAGACTCGCCCGGCAACTGGGCAAATTGATTACCGATCACCTCCCGCCCCGACTCAGGCAGGCCTGGTAGGCCGGCAAAAATAAGATCAATGCTGTAATCGCCCACGACGAGAACATCGCAGCGCATTGCGGCCTATCTCAACACCGGTAGAAGGTCTCCCAGCTCGCGCTGGTAGTCATCCACAATCGCCTGTGCCGTCGCGTAGTCCGACACCAAAGGATGAAGCGCCAACGCCATGACGGCCGAAGCATAACTGCCCTTTTGAACCGCCTCCAGAGTTAGCCGCTCATAGGCCTTCACCTCCTGAATCAGGCCCAGGCAATGCAGCGGCAAAGGCTTGACGGCCATTGGCCGGACCGTCTGGCGCGACACCGAGGTCGGAATCTCCACCACAGCATCATCGGGCAGACCCGGCATTGCGCCCGCGCTCGGCACGTTGAGGATGATCTGGCGCGACGCCCGCCCCGCGAGCGCTTCGATCGCGTCCAGGGCCACCCCGGCATAGCCCTCACCGGGTGCGAAAGCCTGCGCCAGCCGCGGTTCGGCCAATGCCAAGCCGTGTCCGGAGCCAGTCTCACGCTCCATGTAGGTCTGTTCGCGCTTCTGAACGTAGGCGTCGTAGACGGCCTCTCGTTGCTCCGGTTTGCCCTGCTCGGCTAGTTGCCGCAGCTCCGAAAACAGTCGGTCATTCGCTACTACCAATTGCTCACCCCGGGTTTGAGGCGCACGGTTGATGTTGTCTACTGCGTGGCGCGTGGCGTAATAGTAGAAGAGGTATTCATTTGGGACCATCCCGAGGCCGGCGATCAACTCTGGAACGAAGGGCAGTCCGGGCATTCCCCCGGCCTGTTGGATGCTAAGAATGAGCTGGGGCAATTGGTCCTGCCCGGCATAGATCACCGCACGCAACCATCCGAGGTGATTCAGCCCGAAGTAATCGAGAAACAGCTCGTCGGCTGAAGTACCCAACAGCGCCGCCGCCACGCGCTCCATCGATGACGGCCCGTCGCAGATCCCCACCACCCGCTCCCACCCGGCCAGGCGTGTCACCGCTTCCGTCAACAGGCCGGCCGGGTTGGCGAAGTTGACCAGCCACGCCGACGGACACATCTCGCGCATCAGGGCCACAAAGTCCAGCAGCACCGGGATGGAACGGAGGGCCATGGCAAAGCCGCCCGGCCCAGTGGTTTCTTGCCCCAGCACGCCTCGCCGCAGCGGAACGCGCTCATCCACCACCCGGCCTTCCATGCCTCCCACCCGGAAGGTAGTGATCACGAAATCAGCTCCGCTCAGCGCCGCGCGCGCATCGGTGGTGCGCGTGATCTTGAACGCGGCACCGATCTCGTGTCGCGCCGTGACGCTCCCGATCAGGTCCAGCCGCTCGCCGTCCAGGTCCATCAACGCCAGATCGGTGAGCCCGAGTCGCTTCTGGCGCTTCACGATCGCCGTCAGCACCAATGGCGCGCGCGCACTGGCCGCGCCCAGAATCGCAATCTTCATACCATTTCCTTTTGCTGCCCGGTCGGGCGGTCGCCCTTCAGGCGGGCCCGCGCCTGCAGCTGCTGGTGGAGTGTTTCTATGTCGCGCGGCACCAGGTAGGCCGTCACTCCAAAAAAGACGGCGCACAGCGCCCAGGCCGAGGAGCAAATGATCAAGAATGCGCTCTTGAGGGACATTTGATCGGCAACGATCCCGATCAGTAGGGGCGAGAGCGCTGCCCCAATGGATTCCATTAAGCTCTCCACCGCTGAGGCGGTGCTGCGCACTTCGGGCAGGGTCACGTCAAACACGGCCGCGACCACATTGGCGTCCGCGAGAGGAATGAAGATCGCGGCTAGGCCCAGAAGCAGGAGGAACAACCATTGGTTGTCGACAGGCACGTTGAGTGCGGCGGCCATGAGGGCGGCACCAGCCATCACGCCCACCGTGGACACCACCATGCGGCCCCGCCGAGTGCGCTGGAAACACCAATCGCCCACCGCGCCACCCAAGGGGTAGCCGCCGGCCAGAATCAAGACCACTGGGATCATGGTCACCAGTACGGCCGTATCCGAGTAGCCGCGCTCATTCTGCAAATAGACGAAGAACCAGAAAGTGATCGCGTTCCACGGGAAGACCCCAAAGAAGCCTTGAATAAATAGCAGCACCAGGCTGCGCGTTCGAAAAAGTCCCAGTGCCGTCTTCCACTCAAAGTGGTAGGTGCCCGCCTCTGCGAGCCCGGCCATCTCTGGTTCAGCCTGTCCGCGGGGCGTTTCCCTAAGGCTGAAGAAGATCAGCCCTGCCACCACCAGCCCTAATCCACCGGTCAGATAAAAGACACCCCGCCAGCCTAGAGTTGCAGTCAGAATCAGCCCCAGAACCATGCCGATGATATAGCCCAGCGGCTGCGTTAGTCGCAGGAGCCCGTAGACCCTGCCGCGCACCTTGGGGCCGAAGTAATCGGACACAAGGCTAAAGAGCCCTGGATAGCTCGAGTCGTCGATGCCGGTGGACGCACGGGTTGCCAGAAAGACCGGGTAGGAGGGTGCCGCTGCGCTGATCCAGGTCGTGGACCCCCAGATGAACGACGCCAGCGAGAGGAGTTTCGGGCGCGAGAAGCGGTCGTACGCATAACCCCACACCGGATAAAGCACTGCTCCGACAATCAGCGCGCCGGTCGACACTGCCCCCATCTGGGTCATCGTGATGTGGAACGTCGCCATGATATCGGGAGTCAGCGGCCCGATGAGCAACCGGTCGGTCTCGTGTAAGAGCATGAAGACGAAAAGGACCCCAACGACATACCGTCTGTAGCTAACCGATGGGCGCATCCGATACTCCTGTCAGCCAGCAGCGACGACCGCTCGGACTGCGGGTTACCGCCTCTTCCAGATCGATGCTCGGGGGATCTCGCCGGGAGCGGAGTCGCAGCCGAGAATAGTCTCGCAGGCGCTGACCTTGATCATTCATGGCGGTGTCCGGGCTGCGTGATCATCTTGGTCTGGGTGTGTCGCGGGGCCACGAGGTAGGGCGGGCGTGACAGAGCTGCTCGAGGGTGCTCGGGGGGCCGGTTCCACGGCCTGGGCGTGCATGTTGGTGGGGCGGAGGCTTGGCGCTCAGACGGGGTGAACCGCAGCCCCTGTGCAGCGGGTCGACGGTAGGTTAGCGGCCGGCTCCGGCTGGCCTGTTCGGACGCTGACCGGGCGTTTGGTATGGGCGCCTGCTGTCGTGCTGGGAGCGACTCAGTGGGGTGTGTGCTGCGTGTCGTTCGTCAAATCTCGCGGTGCCTGACGGATCCGTGGAACGGGCGGTGTGCCAGTCGAGTGGCTGTTTCCAGAGGGCGGCTGCTGTACCGAGTTGGCCGCCTCCTCCGGTTGGTCGCGAGTCTTGGGGATTGATGCCGTTGGCGGCACGCCACACTGCAATTTCGCGGATGAGCGGCAGGCCCGGGTGACTTCCCGGCGGTGCCCAAGCTGGCTCGCCAGCACCTCGGCAGGCGTGATCTTGGACCTGGTCGGCGAGGTCGGCGACAAGTTGGGATCGCTTTGCCAGGTAGCCTCCCCAGACCGGATGGTCGTGGAGCGCTGATGGAAGGCCTGGAAGCCAGGGCAGCGGACCTGGATCGGTAGGCGTGAGCGCTGTGAGACGCCAGTCGAGCACGGCCGCCATATCGTCGGCGGTTCCAAGGTCACCTTCGCTCGCGGCTCTCAGCATGTGGCGGAGTGGGTGTTCACCGGTCTCGGCTGCCAGGGCGAGCGCGTGGGCTCGTAGGGTTGGCCAAGCGGGTTCAGCGGTGAGTCCGGGAATGTAGCGGTCGGCTTG
>DATDKX010000438.1:0-2808 GCA_036519615.1 Propionibacteriaceae bacterium | reverse complement strand
GACCGCTGTCAGTCCGATTCGCCCGTGCTCAGTGAGTGAGCTAATCATGTGGAAGACGACTCCCGTCTGCCGTGATTGGTCGAAGTGCAGGCCGTGCCGCGCCACGATGTCGAACAGGTCTTCCACGGCTAGCGCCCGCAGCTCGCTGCTCTCGAAATGATCAGTTGCGACTAGATGCCTCTGCTCGCCGCCAGGTAGTAGGAACCGGCCGGACGCACCGTCATACGACCCGTCGGTCAAGAACTGCAATGTGAGAAACGGGTGTGTAGTGCCGCCCTTGCGTAGATTCAGCTCAATGGCGTACGCCGACCAGCGGCCGGCGGTGTCCCGTTTAACCACGAAGTCAACAGCGAACCGACCGAGGGCGCCCTCCCTGGCAAGCCGCCCTGCGATAGTCAGGGCTGGCGCGCTGATCAGTCGCGAGTAGGCCGGGTCGGCCGGGAAGATGCAGCCGAGGTAACTCTGTCCGCTTGTGCCGCCAAGAAGCTGATCATGAGTTGAAAGCAACTCCACGCTTCTGTCGGGAAGTACCCGAAGCTGGACGCTAGGGCTAAGTAGCTCCACTCCTACGATCCGCTCTTCGACGACGCCGCCGTTCTGCTCGAACTTCGCCTCGTATGCGTCCATCGGCGTGGTGGGTGACTCAAGCTGCATCGTGCGGACCCGTTGCGCTACCTCAGAGCGACGATCCGAGCCAGCCGCGTCAGCGATACCCCGCAGATCCACGAGCGCGTTACCCGCCCCTGACACACCTTCGTTCAGCTTGACGATCACCTCGTCGATGCTCGGCCGTTCCTCGAGCATCTTCATGATCGCATCGGTCACGTCCTCGAAACTGTGCAGATCCTCCGCGCCGAGCGGATGCTGTACCCCCTCTTCCGCGAACAATCGGCGGCAGCCTGTCTTGCTCCCAAGCTGTGCTAGCTGCGGGTCGGCGGCGTACATGGGGATGCCAAGGGTCAGCGCAATGTCGCGTTCGAGTGCGGTGGTGCTGTACTGGATCAAATGGCAGAGCTGCCGGTTCGGGATCAAGGCGGCAATCTTCGACAGCATCCGAGGGCGGTTCAGCAGCTTGGCACTCAGTGGCCGTGGCGATGAGTCGCCGACTGATAGCAGGCTCAACCGGGCCATGGCATGGCTCGGGATTACTCCAGGCAGCAACGCGAGGTAGTACTCGATGATGCTCGGCTTGATCGGCATCGAGGTGACATAGATCATCCGCAACCACGGCTGACGCAATAACAGGAGCAAGAACAACAACCGCTCCTCGAACGCCTGCGACAGGCTTCCTGCGCCGGGAACCGCCGGGTCCAGAGTCACCGACGGCACCACCACGACCGACTCATCCTCGAGGCCGAGTCTCACGGCATCCCAGACCGCCGGCATCCGCTCCTGCAACCGGGCGAAAAGACGGTTCCGCTCTGACTCGTCCAAGTCGGACAGACGCGGCGCCGGCCTCTGAGTGTCGGTCTTCAGCTCGGTCACGAGGGCACCTCCGCTGAGCTGTTGATCATGCGAGACACGCGAAACACGCGGATGGGCCTGCTGAACCCCTTCAGCTCCAGAGCGCCGACAGGCTCACCGGCGGCTACGGCCTCCAGCGCGCTAAAGACTCGCTGCGATACCAGCACCTGTCCGGCATCGGCCTCGCCACACAACCGGGCCGCGAGGTTGGTGACAGTGCCGATTGCTGCGTAATCGAAACGCCCCTCGTACCCGATACGGCCCAGGGTCGCGAAGCCCTGAGCGATGCCGACACCGAAGCCCAGATCATGGCCGAGCCGGCTCCAGCCCTCAACCAGCCCCGCAACCCGATCACGCATGGCTAGCGCCATCTCCACCGCACGTTGGGTGGGGTCTTCAAGGGGAATCGGGTCGTTGAAGAACACCATCAACCCATCGCCGGTGAAGCGCTCCAGAGTTCCCTCATAACGAAAGATCAGCTCGCCGAGTGCTGCGTGGTACTCGCTGAGCACCCCCATCACCTCTTCGGGCTCACTCGACTCAGCGAACGCCGTGAACCCCCGCAGATCACAGAAGACCACGACGATCTCGCGACGGTGACTGCCCAGGACAGAGTCGTCGCCGGAGTTGATCACCAGTTCGGCGACTTGAGGAGAGAGGAACCGTCGCAGCCGGTTCATCCGCTGCAGCTCATCCAACTGCGTATTCACCCGAGCCTGGAGCTCGGTGTTCCACTCGGCCAGCTCAGCCGCCTGCCGGGTAATGGTGTCGTGGTATCGCTTGATCCGAGCCAACGAGGCCACCCGGGCTAGCAGCTCGCTCTGATCGAACGGCTTGCTGACGAAGTCGTCTGCACCGGCTTCAATGGCTCGTGTCTTCTCCTGGTGTCCGCTCGCAGTGATCATCACCACCGGAAGATAGGCAGTCTCAGACGCGCTGCGGATCCGTCGGCACACTTCGTACCCGTCGATACCGGGCATGACTATGTCGAGGAGCACCAAGTCTGCACCCGAGGAGGGCAACAGCTCGAGCGCCTGCTCGCCGGAGGATGCGCGCACCACGCGGTAGCCCCTCGGCGAGAGCACGGCGTCCAAGAGACGCAGGTTCGCCGGCTGGTCATCGACCGCCAGGATGGTGACGGGCTCAGTCATCGTCGTGCTTCTCACGGAGGAACTTGGCGACCTGATGCGGAAGATCACGAACGCTGATCGGCTTGCTGAGGTAGCCGTCGAACCCGTCCAGCAGGGCGCGGTCGCGATCCTCCGCCATCGCGAAGGCAGTCAGGGCGACGACCGGGACGTCGGCTCCGCTCGCGTCGTTCCTGATCAGCCGAAGCGCTTGCGT
>DATDKX010000437.1:0-16421 GCA_036519615.1 Propionibacteriaceae bacterium | reverse complement strand
CGCCTCTCGCGCACTCCACCCTCTCAGCCCACCAATGAGGTGTGAGCTCCCGAAGGTCTCCTTGGCAGTTTCATGCTAAACCGCCCGGCGCGGTTCAGAGCATCAGCCCTCGATGGGCAACCCGCTGTTCGCCCAGGCATGAATGCCGCCGTCAAGATTGACCGCCTCACGACCTTGGGCATTGAGAAACTCAGCCACCCGAGCGGAGCGAGCACCCACTGCGCAAACGCAGACGACGCGGTTGTCGACCTCATCGAGGCGCTGCATCAGCTGATCCATGGGTATGTGCACCGAGCCCGCAATGCGGCCATCCGCCCACTCGTCTTCGGTGCGTACGTCGAGGAGCATCCAGCCGTCGGCCACCCGCGCGGCGACCTCGCTCGGCCGAACCGTCGGCACCTGATTTCCAAACATCAGCTCCACCCTAGTTGTCGCGCCTTAGACGCTGTCGTCAGCGGCGTCTGACGAACGTCATGGCCTCAGCGACTAGCTGCCGGGCCGTGGCATCGTCCACAGTGAGTCCGACCCATTCCTTCATTGGCTTGCCTTTACCGGCATCGAAGCGAAGTCCGTCCCGCGCGGCGATCAGTTCCGCGACCCGAGCCGCGGGCAGCTTGACGACCAGGCGGTCGTTGACAAGCATCGCGAAGATCGATTTGTTGATCTTGATCGCATTGGATCCGAAGCCGCTACCGCCTGCTGGCACAGTCACACCACTCACGCCGGCGTACTCATCGCACAGCGACTCGAACAGAGCTGCCTGACTCGCCGCACCAGACATGTTCTACTTCAACAACTTCGACAGCCGCCGGTCGGCGAGCTTCTTACCGCCGGTCTGACAGGTGGGGCAGTACTGCAGCGACGAGTCGGCGAATGACACCTCAGCGATGGTGTCGCCGCAGACGTCACACTTCTCTCCGGTACGTCCATGCACCCGCAAGCCAGATTTCTTCTCGCCCTTGAGGTCTTTGGCGGCGAGGCCATCGGCCCGCTTGATGGCATCGGCCAGCTCGCCCTTGATCGCCGTGAAGAGCGTGCCGAGCTCGGCATCGGTGAGTGAGTTCGACGGCTTGAACGGGCTGAGCTTGGCGGCATGCAGGATCTCGTCGGAGTACGCATTGCCAATGCCCGCAATCGTCCGTTGGTCCTTGAGAACACCCTTCAGCTGGGCACGCCCGGATTTGGCGAGCAGGGCGGCGAGCGCTGCTTGATCAAACTCCTCGGTCAGCGGGTCAGGTCCCAGGGTCGCAACCATGGGAATCGACATCGGGTCTGTTACGACGTAGACAGCGAGCTTGCGCTGCGTTCCGGCCTCCGTGAGGTCAAAACCCGACCCATCGTCCAGCCGTACGCGCAAAGCCAGAGGTCCCTTGCCCGGTTTTGCCGGCGCCTCGGGAAGGGAGTCACGCCAGCGCAACCAGCCAGCTCTGGCTAGGTGAAACACCAGGTGCAGACCCTGAGCGGAGATGTCGAGGAACTTGCCATGCCGGGTTACTGACTCGATCTGGAGGCCGTACAGCGCGGAGAGCGGCGGATCGTAGGTCTTAAGTGCGCTAAACGCGAGTAGCTCAATGCGATCGATCGCATGCCCGACACATTTCTCGGTCAGGAATCGTGCGAGCGACTCCACCTCAGGCA
Source organism: Propionibacteriaceae bacterium (assembly GCA_036519615.1). Lineage (GTDB taxonomy): Bacteria > Actinomycetota > Actinomycetes > Propionibacteriales > Propionibacteriaceae > Microlunatus. Next base: position 14,783 of record DATDKX010000437.1, on the reverse strand, counting down.
TCTCGGGCATGCGCCCATTATGGACGCCCGGCGGAGCCGCTCGACCAGTCCGGGGCCGGCAGCTGGAGCGCCACGGAAAGCAGGCGAAGGTACTCCTCTCTCGACAGCGCCACCGCACCAAGCGATTCCAAGTGAGGCGTCAACCACTGCACATCCAGCAATCGGCCCTCGGGCCCCGCATCCCGGAGCAGATTGACCAGTGCCACCAGCGCGACCTTGGACGCATCCCGCCCGATGCCGGGCCGGTGAAACATGGACTCCCCCGCAAACAAGCCGGCAATGCTCACCCCGTACAGGCCGCCGGCCAGCTCACCGGTCGGCGTCCAGGCCTCAACTGTGTGCACCATGCCGCGCTTGTAGAGCCGCCGGTAGACCCGGCGGATGTCGCGATTGATCCATCCGCTGGGTCGACGGCGGTCAGCGCAGCCGTCCAGCACGTCGTCAAATGCGGTATCGATGCGGATCTGGTAGCGCCGGAGGGATCTATGCAGTGACCGGCTGACCCTCAGCCCATCCAGCGGCAAGATCGCGCGCTCCAGCGGCGAATACCAACCCATCAGTCCTGGCTGCGCAGGCATCGGAAAAGCGCCGCATTCGTACGCCGCCAGCGCGAGTTCCTCATTGAAGACGCGCGAAACCCCAATCAGGTCGTCATGCCGCCACAGCTCCGGCGATCCGAAAGGGGAGCCCACGTCGGCATACTCCCACTAGAGCCAAAGCGGATCGCGCGCCCGTTCATGGCTAGGTCCGGGTTGTCCCTGACCCGCAGGCTCGACGGCCACGTACGCTTGTGGTCGACCGCTGTCCCTTGGGCAGCTGACCGCGTCGGGAGCCGACATTCCGATGCAGAATGTTTGGAGGTCTGATGGCGTCAGCGCAGGAGATGCGCCGAAGGATCGCCACGGTGATCTCGCCGGTGGCCAACCTCGTCACGGCACAAGGAGCCGGCGGCGCGCTACGCCAGGTCCTCGAGATTGCGATCGATGGCTACGGGCGGATGCCCAGCGCCAAAAGTGCCGCCGCGCATTACCTGCAACGCCAGGGCGGTTCGGTTGATGAAGCGATCTCCTCCATCATCGACCACCACATAGGCCTAGCCTCTGCGCAAGGTTTTGTGACCAACATCGGCGGGTTGGCGGCACTCCCGGTAGCCATACCCGCCAATCTCACCGGGATCGCCATCGTGCAGGTTCGGATGGTTGCTGCAATTGCGCACCTGCGGGGATACGACCTCAATGACAACCGGGTTCGCACCGCACTCATCATGTGTTTGATGGGCGGGGAGCAGGTGGCCAAGCACATTGTGGACGGTACGCTCCCAACCTCGCCCATGGCGGTCGCAACGGCGCCCATGTTCGATCCCGATCTTGACAGGCGGGTCGCCGACGAGGTCGTCAGCGATCTCGTAGCTCGCATCGGTGGCAAGAATCTGGCTCTGGCGACCGTCAAACGAGTCCCCCTTTTGGGCGGTGGTGTCAGCGCGATCATGGACGGCATCGCGACGTACCAAATCGGCCGCTATGCGACTGGCGAGCTGATGCGTCGTCGCGCGCTGGTGCTTCATTGACAGCTTCAGGTCACTCATGGGACACGGCCTAGCTGATCCCTGGAGGCGACCGGCCGACACCCATGCTGCTCGGGCAGTTCCGGGGCGGGTGCTTGCTTGGGCTCAAGATCACCTAGATTCTGAGATCGTTGCGGTCACGCCCGTCGGCGGCGGTCGTACCGACACCATCTCAGCGGTCTATCTCCGGCGCGGGGAACCGGTCATCCTGCGTCACGTCTCTGTCGAGCGGTGGGGCGAGATCGGCCGCCAACATGTCGTCTGTGAGGCGCTGGGCTGCCGGCTGATGGAGGGTTCGAGCCTTCCGGTGCCCCGGCTCATCGCCTCTGACCCGGATGGCAGCCGGACTGGCGACTACGCGAATCTCACCACCCGGCTCCCTGGCCGCGTTCGACTTGGGCCGCTGAACCTCGACGCCATTGACGAGTTAGCGAAGATTGCCGTGATCATCCACGGCACTCCAGTTGCTGATGATCTTCGGCCGCGCCAGTACGAGTTCTGGACTCCAGATGATCTTGACGTACCGAGCTGGACCTCGCGACCGGGACTTTGGCGACGTGCGATCGAGATCTTCGGGCAAGGTCCTCCATCGACTCGGCATGGGCTGGTACACCGCGACTTCCATCCGGGCAACATCTTGTGGGAGGGGGATCGGATCACTGGAGTCATCGACTGGGCCGAGACCTCCTGGGGACCTCCGGACTTAGACGTCGTGCACTCCCGAGCAAACTTCGCGATGCTTCACGACTTTGACAGCGCCGACGCCTTCTCCTATTGCTACCGATGGCATGGCGGCATGCTCGACGATGATCATGACGCGGAAGTCTTCTGGGCAGTCAGTGACATCTTGGGCTTCCTGCCCGATCCGACTCAGATCATTACCGCATTGATCCATCACCGGACCGATCTTCCTGACCCCGTCGTACGGGAGCGCCTCGAACATCTACTGATGATCACTCTGGGCGAGACCCGCCACTGAACGTGGCCGCCAGCAGCCTCGGATCGCGCGCCGCCGTGCTGAGGAGGAGTGAGCCGACACGCTTTTCCGTCGGCGAGCGACGACGAAGTAGGCGGCAACCAAGCGCGATCCGCACGGCGCGAGCGCAGCGAGCGGAGCCATCAAACTCTGTGTATGACATCTCACAAAACCGCAGCGCGCCTTGCGAAGGAAGGCTAGCCTGACTTAGGTTAGGCGAGCCTCACCTATATTGGAATCACGGCGAGGAGACCCGGCCAGTACCACGGGGGAATCGAGGAGAGATGCTAGCCAATTTCCTGATTGGCCTACGTGAAGGCCTGGAGGCCGCGTTAATCGTCAGCATCCTCGTCGCCTACTTGGTGAAGTCAGGGCGTCGGCAGCTGCTGCCGCAGATCTGGCTTGGCGTGGCTATCGCCGTCGCTATCTCACTCGGCTTTGGCGCCGCACTTACCTTCGGTCCTAAGGGACTTACCTTCGAGGCCCAAGAACTCATCGGCGGTTTGCTCTCGATTGTGGCGGTGGGATTCGTCACTTGGATGATCTTTTGGATGGCAAAGGCCGCACGGTCGCTATCGGGAGAGCTACGGTCCCAGATCGACAGGGCCGCCGACGCCAGCCGGTGGTCGTTGGTCATTGTCGCCCTGCTGGCCGTCGGCCGCGAAGGCCTGGAAACGGCGTTGTTCCTGTGGGCCGCCACTCAAACGGCGGCCCAGGGTAACGGCTCGACTGCCGGCCCACTGCTGGGTGCGGCTCTCGGACTGTTGGTCGCGGTCGTGCTGGGCTACTTGATCTACCGGGGTGCCCTAAAGATCAACTTGAGCCGCTTTTTTACCTGGACCGGCGCCTTCCTGATCGTCATCGCCGCCGGAGTGCTGGCGTACGGGGTGCACGATCTGCAAGAAGCTCGCTTCCTGCCCGGGCTCAACAATCTGGCCTTTGACATCTCCGGAGCAATCCCGCCAACCTCGTGGTACGGAACGCTCCTCAAGGGTGTGTTCAACTTCTCACCCGCAACCACGGTTCTGGAGGCGGCCGCCTGGCTCGGTTACTTCATCCCAACGATGACGATCTTCCTTTACCAGAAGCGGCAGCGCACCCAGGCTCCCGCGCGTCAAACTCCCGAGCCAGTTGGGGCGTCTGGAAGGAAATGATCACGACTCGACTGAGCCGTCGGGCTCGCTTATTCAGCTTGCCCATCCGCACCCTCATCCTCACCTCGAGCTGCGCCCTCGTCAGCCTGCCGCTGCTAGCTGGATGCACCGACAATGCGCCAACCGGCACGGGCACCACAGCAGGTGGAAACCTACGCGCCCTGACCGTGCAGGCGACAGACTCCGAATGCAAACTCTCCACGACGAGCGCTCCGTCAGGCACCATCACATTTGCGGTGACTAACGGCGGTTCCAAGGTGACAGAGTTCTATCTGTACGGCGAGGACGGCAAGCAGGTTGTCGGCGAAGTGGAGAACATCGGACCCGGCATTACCCGGGAACTTGTGCTCAAAGTCGAGCCCGGAAACTACATCACCGCTTGCAAGCCGGGGATGGCCGGCGATGGAATCCGCGCCCCGTTCTCAGTCTCCGATTCTGGTGATCAACAAGGATCTGGCGGCTACCACATCCAGCTCGTCGAGCGGGCGAACGACAACTACCGGCAATACGTCGAAGATCAATCCGAGAAGCTGGTGGCAATGACTGCAAAGTTCGTGGCTGCCTACAAGGCGGACAAGGACGACGAGGCGCGTGCCCTGTATCCGGTTGCTCGAATGCATTGGGAACGTATCGAGACAGTCGCGGAGTCATTCGGCGATCTGGATCCCAAGCTTGACCTTCGAGAGGCCGATCTCGAACCCGGTCAGAAGTGGACCGGCTGGCACCGTCTGGAAAAAGATTTGTGGCCGGCGCGTGCCAAGAACTACAAGCCGCTCAGCACGGCACAGCGTGTGGCGTATTCCGATGATCTTGTCAAGAACACGGCGATCTTGCAGAAGAGGGTTCCTAACCTCGATTTCAGCGCCGATGAGATCGCCAACGGGTCACGTGGCCTGCTTGACGAGGTAGCGACCGGCAAGATCACCGGCGAGGAGGAGTACTGGTCGCGTACCGACCTGTGGGACTTCCAGGCCAATATCGATGGTGCATTGGTGGCGTTCGAGGGACTCCGTCCGCTGCTCAAGCAGCGAAATCCGACGCTCGAAAGCCAGATCGCTGCGAAGTTCGCCACCGTGCAGGCCCTGCTCGACATGCACCGGGAGGGTGATGGCTTCAAGACCTACGACAAGCTGAGTCAGGCGGAGGTCAAGGAGCTGTCCGATGCAGTGAACGCCCTATCGGAGCCCCTGTCCAAACTCGCAGCCGCGGTCGTTTGAGTTAGAGATCTGAGCAATGACAGCGACTAAGTGCGTTCGGGAGCAGCGCACTGAGGCTGAAGCCCGCACGCCTGCGCCAGAACCGCAGACACAGCGGGCGGCGGTTTCTCGGCGTGGCCTACTTGGCGCGGCCGGAGCGGGTCTTGCCGGACTTGCCGCAGGCGCCGCGGGTGGATTTGCGCTGGGTAGCGAGCAGGCCACTCCGTCACCGCAGGCGTCAGGCAGCCGTACCTATCCCTTCTACGGCGAGCATCAGGCAGGCATCCTCACTCCGGTGCAAGATCGATTGCACTTCGCCGCTTTTGACGTGATCACGGATTCCCGCGAGGAATTGGCGCAGCTGCTCAAAGACTGGACGGCGGCGGCTGCCCGCATGACACAGGGTTTCGGGGCCGGGGAACTCGGACCAACCTCAGGGCCGTACGCCGCACCGCCGGATGACACCGGCGAGGCCATCGGCCTACCTCCAGCAGGTCTGACCATCACCTTTGGGTTTGGTCCGACCCTGTTCGGCAAGGAAGGCAAAGACCGGTTCGGACTCGCTAGCCGACAGCCTGATGCGCTGCAGCGACTACCACGCTTCCCCGCCGACAAGCTCAATCCGCAGAGGTCTGACGGCGACCTGTGCGTTCAGGCCTGCGCCGATGACCCGCAGGTCGCCGTGCACGCGGTACGCAACCTCGCCCGCATCGCATTCGGCCGGGCCGCTATCCGATGGTCCCAGCTGGGCTTTGGTCGGACTTCATCGACATCGACCAGCCAGACAACGCCTCGGAACCTCATGGGCTTCAAAGACGGCACGATGAACCTCAAGGCCGAGGATCCGGCCGACGTTGACGCTCATGTGTGGGTGCCAGCCGATGGCGACAGCAAGGGGCGGTGGCTGGCCGGTGGTTCGTATCTGGTAGTTCGCCGCATCAACATGACCATCGAGACTTGGGACCGGCAGCCGCTGAGTGAGCAAGAGCGGGTGATCGGCCGGACGAAGGCCGAAGGTGCGCCCCTGTCGGGCGGCGCCGAGTTCAGCCAGCCGGACTTCAGTCTTAGGGGCAGGGGTGGGGAACCGCTGGTGGCCACCGATGCGCACGTCCGGATGGTGCATCCAAGCAACAATGGCGGCGCGAAAATGCTGCGGCGGGGCTACAACTTCGTCGACGGAAGCGACGGCTTGGGACGCATGGACGCCGGATTGTTCTTCCTCGCCTACGTCCGCGACCCACGTACTCACTACATTCCCATTCAGATGAAGCTCGGAATGGGTGATGGGCTGAGCGAGTACGTGCAACACACCGGCTCGGCGCTCTTCGCAATCCCGCCAGGCCTTGCTCAAGGCGAGCACCTCGGCCACGCCCTCTTAGCTTAAAGGTCGCGCGAACCTGGCTCAGAGACGCTCGATTTCGGCACCACGGTTGGGATGGGTCGCTTGGGATGGATGCCGTATCCGGTACGCATCCGTCGGATACCCCTTCCCAACCACGGCGCCAGATAGTGCATGGCCCATTCGATGTCGCCGGTCAGCAGCTGACGCCCTCGCGGCCTCACGGGCTCGCCTTCGAGGGGCGTGATCCAACTATCGTCGGAGCCGTCGATGCCCAGTCGCCACGCCAAGGCCGCCGCGACGATTTGATGGCCGAGCTCGTTGCCGTGCAGCCGATCCGCGAACCACAAGCGGGGATCCTGCGCAACCGGATAGTTCTCGAAATCCATTACCACGACGTCGTACCGCTCAGCCTCGGTGCGGATGATGTCATTCAGCTTGGTCACCCGATCCCGAAAGGCCATGGCCAGCGGGTTGATCGACGAAAGATCGGGCACGGTAAAGCTGAGCACGTCTATGCCTTGGCGGCGCGCCTGGCCGAAGATGATGACGTAGTCGGCGCGAATCGAAACGAGGTCGCAGCGCGGCACAATGACATCGTTCATGCCGCCGAATACCGAAAGCAGGTCGGGTTCCATGGCCAGCGCGGCCTCAAGCTGATTAGTCCGGATCTCTCTCATCCGCAAGCCCCGAATGGCGAGGTTCGCATACTGCACCGGATCATGCTGATGATCGGCGATGTGCTGAGCCAATCGGTCAGCCCAGCCGCGATAGCCGCCGTTCCCATCAGGATCTTCTAGTCCTTCTGTGGAGGAATCACCAATCGCCACATAGCGACGAAACGTTGTCACAACCCGATTCTTGCGCTGCTGGACAAGATCATCTCGGCCGCCCTCCCATCGATTAGCCAACCTGCGGCGAATTACCATCAAGAAAGAGGTGAGGCATGCCGGCGATCCGCGATGAGGAGTACGCCGCTGTGGTCGAGCGTGAGCGTCCGCTCATCCAGGCCACGGCCTATCTCCTCACGGGTGATCCAGTGCAGGCCGAGCGGGTTGTGCAGCTGGTGTTTGCCCACCTCTACGACGGCTGGCCCAGCAGGGGTCCTCGCATGATGATGATGCGCGACCTGATACGCACCGCTCGCGCACCAATCCACCTGCCTTGGGAGTATCGCAAGCGCGTCGAGCTGATCGACGGGCCCCTGCCTGTCGCTGTCACTGAGCCGATCGTCGCCGATCTGCAGACGCTCAGCTACGACCAACGGGCTGTCATCGTCCTGGAGTGCTACGCCGGACTATCCAGCGCCCAGATCGCTGGAGTAGTGGAGCGGCCGGTCGCTGAGGTCCTCGGCCTGGGCCAGCAAGCCCGCGCCGCGCTGGCCGCGCGGCAGCCGGTGCGTGCGAGTGAGGGCGGGCTCAGCCAGGAGCTCCGCGATGCCATCCCGTACGACATGCGGGAGTCGCACGGCAGTGCCGATGACTTGGCCCACGGACGCCAACTCACCCGCCGTCGCTGGATCCAGCGAGGGGCGGCGGCGCTCGTCGCCGGCGTGCTGGCCATTGTTGCAGCCGTGTTGCTCATTCCGATGCATCCAGCGGCCACGCAGGCACCACAAGCACGATCGTCAGTGCCTGTCTCCACACCGTCCAGTGGGAAATGCGATCCGGCCACTAGTCAGACCTGCCGGAGCAAGATCTTGGTCAAGTGGCGGTCTGAGATGGCCGAAGTCGTGTTGTCACATCTGGATCCGAAGGGGAACTACTTCAGCGGCTTCGGCTACTACTACGACAGTCGGTATGACATGACGAGCTTCTGGTCCGGCGACGGAGGTGCGCTCGGACTCCAGGTGTTCCGGCTCAAGGAGGGCGCGACCGAGGTCTATCTCCAGATCGCGACGAGCCGCAGGTTCGCCGTACGCTGCGGTGCGACCACCGGCCAACGGTGTCCGCAGTTCCACTTCATGGATGGCAATTCGTACTTGCTGACCGATTCAACGTTGGCCGACGGCGGCATTGAAGTTCAATACCGCCCAAACAGCAACGAAGTGATCACTGCGATTGCGCGTAACACGCAGCGCGGTCGGGTGCTACAGATCAGCCGTGGCGATCTGATCAAGCTCGTACAGGATGAGCGGCTTCACTTGCCGACACGCTAAATTATCTTGAGCGGCTTAGGCCGCAAGATCGACAGAACCGTTGCCGCTATGGTGATCGCCGGACTCGAGAGGAGTCGGTGCCGGCGGATCGGATTCGTCCTTGTCGCGGCCTCGGGGATACTCGAGCAGGGAGGGAATGATCGCCAGCAACACGATCACGATTACGCCGATGATGGCGATTCCCGTGATCAAGAGCTGGATGATGTTCATGTTTCAATCATGACGCGGCTAGCTGTGAAAAACATCTCCCTGACGCCAGCATTTGCTGAGGAAACGCCGGTCCTCCGACGGTTCCCTCCAGACCGCTGACTCGTCAGAATGGCGTAATGAACGCCTGGGTCGTACATCAGCCGGGGCCGATCGATAGCGGACCTTTGCGGCGCCTGGAACGGGAGGTGCCGAAGCCCCTTGGCCGTCAGGTCCGCGTCCAAATCACGTGCTGCGGGGTCTGTCGTACCGATCTGCACCTGGCGGAGGGTGACTTGGCCCCGAAACGCCCTGACGTCACGCCTGGTCATGAGGTGGTCGGTGTCGTCGATGCCCTCGGGGAGAACGCCAGTCGGTTTGCTGTGGGCGACCGTGTCGGTGTCGCGTGGCTTGGCGGCACCGACGGCAGCTGTAGGTTTTGCCGCCGCGGCGCAGAGAACCTGTGCACGGCGCCGACCTTCACCGGATGGGACGCCGATGGCGGCTACGCCGATTTCTGCCTTATTGATGAAGCCTTCGGGTACGCCCTGCCGGCCGGCATCGACGATGAACACCTCGCTCCGTTGCTCTGCGCCGGCATCATCGGCTATCGCGCGCTGGTTTGTGCGGCAGTGCCGCCCGGCGGCGCGCTCGGTATCTACGGCTTCGGCGGCAGCGCGCACCTGACGGCACAGGTGGCGCTCGCACAGGGCCTGCGGGTGCATGTCCTGACTCGGGGCGAGGCCAACCGCAAGTTGGCCGTTGAGCTGGGCGCTGATTCTGTTGCTGAGGCTCAAGATTCGCCGCCCGAGCCGCTGGATGGGGCGATCTTGTTCGCCCCGGCTGGTGAGCTGGTGCCCACCGCCTTACGAGCACTCGATCGGGGCGGAACGCTTGCTGTAGCAGGGATCTGGCTGTCCGACATTCCCGCGCTGAATTACGACCAGACTCTCTTTCAGGAGCGCAGACTGCGATCGGTGACCGCGAACACGCGCACGGATGGGGAGACGTTTCTTCGCCTGGCGGAGCGGCTCGGCGTACGCGCGACAACCGTGGGGTATCCCATGAGTGAGGCACCACGGGCACTGGCTGACCTCAGGCATAGCCGATTCAGCGGAGCCGCCGTCTTGCACAACTAGGGCGGCATCCTCCTTAGGCCACAAGATCACGAATTGCTCTGATCTCTGTTGGGCCGACGCGGCAACAGCCACCGACGAGGAGTGCCCCACCGGTGATCCAGTCCCGAACATCCTCGGCTTGGAATGTTGCTGGACCCAGCCAAGCCTTCGTTACGGCATCCCAGCGCTCGCCGCTATTGGGATAGATCACGGCCGGCTTGCTGGCGGCCTTGCTGGCAATGCGAACTAGAGCGGACGCGTCGGCTGGGTCGATGCAGTTGACCCCCACTGCGACGATCTCGTCAACATCCCGTGCGAGTGAAAAGGCCTCCTCCGCCGGCTCTCCAGCTCGCGTACGACCTCCAGCACAGGTGATCGTCAGCCAGCACGGTTGGCCGCTACCGTCAATCTCGGCTAGCAGCGCCTCGACTTCGACCAGACACGGAATGGTTTCCAAAGCGAGGATGTCGACACCGGCTTCGGCAAGCAGCTCGATTCGGGGACGGTGCCATTCACTTAGTTCCTGAACGGATAAGGCGTAGTCGCCTCGATACTCCGACCCGTCCGCGAGGGCTGCTCCGTACGGGCCAACCGAGCCAGCAATCCAGCGATCATGATCATCCAGGCAGTTGGCACGTGCTTGCTCGGCCAGGCGCACGCTCCGCTTGATCAGCTTCTGTGCCTCGGCAGGTGTCATGCCGGCTTGTACGAAACCATCGATCGAAGCCTGGTATGAGACCGTCGTGGCCACCTGAGCACCCGCGGCGAAATAGGCTAGGTGCGCCTGGACGATCGCGTCAGGATCGTCATGGAGGAGCCTCGCCGACCACAGGGCGGAGTCAAGCTTGTGACCCTGAGCCTCAAGCTGGGTTGCCAGGCCGCCATCCAATACGACCGGACTCACCTCAAATGCATCGGCGAGTGTGGGGATCACCAACCCAACCTAGCCAGCTCTGCACAGGTTGTGCTGACTGAGTACGGATTCGCCGATATCCCTGAGCCGATATGGGCGAGGATTCGCCAGCCGAGAAGATGCCGGACTCGCAGATGTGACCTTGGGCCCGCACCCTTCATGTAGCCAACCCGTCACATGCTGGTTACCTGTGACTGGGCGTTGTGTTCATCCCGGAACTGGAGCCAGTCGCGGGTCAGAGCAAGATCGAAACCGGAGCTACCGTCAGTGCCGATAATGATCAGCCGCTCGCCGATCTCCACCAGTGGCTCACCCTGCTCGTCGGGACCGCTGCGGGCGAACGTCGATCGTTCAATGTCTCCCGGATCTCTGCCGACCTTCGTACACCATTGATCAAGCACGCGGTTCTTGTGGGCGAGGGTTTCCGCACCGCCGAACCCGTGCCAGATGTCCGCGTGCTCGGCCGCCAGCCGGAGCGTCTTACGTTCGCCGCCACCCCCAACCAGGATCGGGATCGGTCTCATCGGCGCTGGGTTCAGCCGGTTCCATCGCGAGCGGATGCGCGGTAGGGCGTCAGCCAGAGCGGCGATCCGCGTGCCTGGTGTCCCAAATTCGTAGCCGTACTCGAGGTAGTCCTTTTCGAACCATCCAGCGCCGATCCCGAGAATCAGCCGACCGCCGCTGATGTGATCAACAGTGCGTGCCATATCGGCGAGCAGGTCAGGGTTGCGATAGGAGTTGCAGGTCACCAGCGCACTGAGCTCCACACGTTCTGTTTGCTCGGCCCAGGCCGCCAACATGGTCCAGCACTCGAAGTGCTTGCCGTTCGGATCGCCGTTCAGGGGGAAGAAGTGGTCCCACGTGAAGATCACATCGACGCGGGCCTCCTCGGCCGCATCCACCGCCCGGCGCAGGGCGAAGTAATCGGCATGCTGCGGTTGCAGCTGAACTCCGACGCGAAATGGACGATTGGCGTACGGCAACTCGGACATAGCACTCCTCACTTCACACCTACGTGCGTCCTGAGCCTATGGAAGGGCGCCGAATCGACAACACCAATCCGCGTGGCTCGACGGTTTCGAATTCGTGTCGGCCATTGTGGCGTACTGGGAGATCGGGCGAGAATGTCGCCGTTGGCGTATCAGACAATCGGAGAGGCACTTATCCCCAATATGCATAGCCGTCCGGCAGGGGAGGTGCCGTGAAGCATCGCAGTCCTCTGATCACACTCGCTGCCGTAGCGCTGGCCTTCGCGATCATGTTCATCATCAATATGTCCGTCAGCCCTCCGGGTGGCAGTACGACCGGAACCGCAACCCCACCGCCGGCGCCAGCAACGGCTGTCTCCAACAGCCCGGCACCCCAGACATCCGAAACGAGCGCCGCCTCGGCGTCCGTCAGCCCGAGCAAGAGCGTTGAGGAGAGCAAGTTTCCGAACAAGATCGTGTACGCGGGCCGCGCCGAGGACGGTGCGGGAGCGATTGCAGTCGCGGTGCTCGGCACTCAGGCCGCTGCCTACTTCTGCGATGGCCGCAGCGTTGAATCCTGGTTTCGGGGTGCCGTCCAGGGTGGCGATATCTCATTGAAGAGCAAGGACGGCGGAACACTGCAGGCGAGTCTTGACGGCGATCACTTGAAAGGCACGCTGCGGATCAAGAACCAACGCGTGAAGTTTGAGATCAATGAGGCGAAGAAGCCGGCGGGCCTGTATCGGGCACGCGGCTCGAAGACGACGATCGGATGGATCGTGCTGGAGGACGGCTCAGACGTCGGGGTCCAGACGACTGACCAAAATTCGACGGCTGCGCCAGAGCTAGATCCGGAGAATCCGCAAGTCACAGTTGACGGTGAGAAGCTCGATGCCGCGCCGGTCAACGGCGACGAAGATCTCTGAGTGGAGGAGATTTCCATGGCCAGCGTTCCAGTCCCGGCTCCAGAGGTTGCTTCAGCTGAACCCAGCGGCACCAAGATCGGCCCGGTAGTGATCGCCTTCGCTGTCGGTACCGCCGTCTCGATCGCGCTCGGCGTCTATGGGCGGCTGCACACACCGACTGGGTACGCGGTGAACATCGCAGGGTTTTCCAGCGGTCCCGCCGCCAAGGCATTCCTCGCCACAATCGCGATCATCCTGGCCATCATCCAAACCGTGACGGCGATTGGAATCTATGGGCGGATACCCCTCCGGGGCGCCTGGGTCAGTCCGGTCCACCGGTGGTCTGGGCGACTGGCGGTCCTGATCTCGGTCCCGGTTGCGGTGCATTGCCTATACGCGCTGGGTTTTCAGGCGTATGACGGTCGAGTGATCGCGCATTCGATCTTCGGCTGCTTCTTCTATGGCGCTTTCGTGTTCAAGATGTTGATCTTGACTCGGGACGACTCACCCGGGTGGGCATTGCCACTGGCCGGAGGGTTGGTACTCAGTGGCCTGACCGCCCTCTGGGTGACAGCGGTGCTGTGGTTCTTAATTCCATGATCATCAGGTGTTTCCCAACCATACGGAGAATTCATGAATCCCATAGAGCGACTGACCGACTCACCTCCGATCCGCCGACGTACGGTGATCATGAACGCTGGACTGGCGGCGGCCGCCGTGGCTGGCCTCAGCTCATGCACGACGTATGGGACCGCCCCCGTTACAGAACCATCCGCACCTGCCTCGGGTGCCGGAGCAGGCGGTTCCGGTCAAGGTCTGACGGCCAAGACCGCCGACATTCCGGTCGGCAGCGGCAAGGTTTTTCCCGACGCCCAGACGGTGATCACGCAGCCCAAGAAGGGTGAATTCAATGCGTTCAGCGCAGTTTGTACCCATCAGGGCTGTCTGGTGGACGCCGTTACTACGACGATCAACTGCCCCTGCCATGGGAGCAAATACTCGATCACTGATGGCTCGGTGGTGAATCCTCCGGCACCGAAGCCGTTGCCGCCAAAAACGATCAAGGTCAGCGGCGACACGCTCACTGTCAGCTGATCTGCGCCTCAGCCGAAGGCGATCATCTCGTTCAGTGTTGCCAATCCACGATTGACCAGGGCCTGGGCGCTCACTGCCCAGAGCCGCCGTGCCAGCTTCGTGTTCTTGGCCAGATCGCTGACCTCAGCGGGGTGTCCGCCTGCGTAGTAGCCGCCGGTCGCATCAGCGACCTCGGCTGACGTCGCGAGATAGACCGGTGCGGCCGCCGCTCGGTCCGGACTCACCTGCATCGGCCGAGTCAAAGTGAGCAGCATTTGCCGCCCACCCGTCGCATGCCGGCCAAGATTGGTTCGAACAAAGCCCGGATCGACCGCATTCGCCGTGATTCCCCTGCCCTGCAGGCGTCTGGACAGCTCTTGGACGAACAAGATGTTCAGTAGCTTGCTGGTCCGGTAGCTGTCGGGCGTTAATGGGGCGCCGGTGACCACACTGTTCAGATCGACCATTCTGACCTGCGAGTGCACCGACGATGAGACCACAACCACGCGGGCGGGCGTCGATGAGCGGAGCAGGGGAAGCAGCAGGTGCGTCAGCAGAAAGCCGGAGAGATGGTTCGTTGCGAAATTAGTCTCGATGCCCTCTTCGGTGAGCACGATGCCGCTGCGCGCCTCTGCAGCGTTGAGAATCAAGCCATCCAGACGCGCCGTACGGCCCTTGACGTCGTACGCGAGCGACCTCACCTCTCTCATCGAGGACAGGTCCGCTGCCGCCACCTCTAGATCGGCATCTGGAACGCGGCTCCGAATTCGATCGGCGGCATCTTCCCCACGCTCAATGGTGCGCGCCCCTACTAGGACCCGCGCTCGGCGCTCAGCGAGCTGGGTCGCAATAGCCTCGCCAAGGCCGCTCGTCGCGCCCGTGACGAGGAACGTGGGCGTGGTCGTCGGATCTCCTCCGGGTAAGGCATCTTTCCGACTTTCCTATCACCAAGTGTCAACCTCAGCCTTGCTGATCTTCGGGGCTGCAAATTCGGCATTTTCGCCTACATGATGCCCCTGGTGGACGAACGTGGGACGATGCGGCCATGCCGCGGGATGCGCGTACCGGAGCGAAGTACGTGGCCGGGGTGTTGGCCTTGGCCGCAATGCTCGCCATCTCGCCTTTCTTCATCGCTTCCGGCTTGATGGCGCCCGGCTGGGCGGTGGGAATCTTCATCACCGTCTGGCTGGCGTTGTTCGTGCTCGGCTGCTTCTGGATCAGACATAAGCCAC
>DATDKX010000436.1:0-2531 GCA_036519615.1 Propionibacteriaceae bacterium | reverse complement strand
GCTCAGGAAAGCGACTTTGTGGAGCTGCGCCGCAGATATCGCAGCTTCTCCTTCCCGGCGACGATCGCGTTCATGGCCTGGTACCTCCTGTACGTCATCTGCGCCAACTGGGCCCGCGACTTCATGGACACCAAGGTCGTCGGGAACATCAACATCGCGTTGGTGTGGGGGTTGCTGCAGTTCGTCTCGACCTTCACCATCGCCTACTTCTACGCCCGGCATGCCAAGAAGTCGCTAGACCCGCTGGCTTCGGAGCTGCGGGACGAGTTCGAGCAGGAGACCGGACGATGAGCAGCGTGATGCTCGTGCCGCTCGTCACCGGCAACCGCGCCCTGACTGTCGGCCTGTTCCTCGCTGTTGTCGCGGTTACCCTCTACATCACCTTCTGGGCATCGCGGCAGAGCAAGACCGCCACGGACTACTACGCCGGCGGCCGCACTTTCGGCGGCTTCCAAAACGGTATGGCGGTGAGCGGCGACTACATGTCCGCCGCATCCTTCCTTGGCATCTCCGGCGCGATCGCCCTCTACGGCTACGACGGCTTTCTCTATTCCATCGGATTCTTGGTGGCTTGGCTGGTGGCCCTGCTGCTGATCGCAGAGCTGCTTCGCAACTCGGGCCGATACACGATGGCCGACCAGCTGGCGTACCGGATGCGGCAGACGCCAGTCCGCGCAGCGGCGGCCACGTCGACGATTGTCGTCTCGATCTTCTACCTGCTGGCCCAGATGGTCGGCGCCGGAAGCCTCGTGGGTCTGCTGCTCGGGGTCACCAGCCCGGGTCTCAAGAACCTCGTGATCGTCCTGGTCGGCGTATTGATGATCATCCTCGTGACCTTCGGTGGGATGAAGGGCACCACCTGGGTGCAGATCATCAAGGCCGTGTTGCTGATGATCGGCACAGTGCTGATCACGTTCTTGGTGCTGGTCAAGTTCGGCTTCAACTTGTCCGACCTGCTTGGCGCGGCAGCGGAGAAGTCGGGCAAGGGAGAGGCCTTCCTGCAACCTGGACTGCTCTACGGTAAGGACCTGGTCGGCAAGATCGACTTCTTGTCGCTTGCCTTGGCTTTGGTCCTCGGCACCGCTGGCCTACCGCACATCCTCATTCGCTTCTACACCACGCCCACCGCCCTGGCGGCACGCAAGTCGGTGCTCTGGGCGATCGGACTGATCGGTTCGTTCTACCTGATGACGCTGGTGCTGGGCTTCGGTGCTGCAGCGCTGGTAGACACGGGCAAGGGCAGCCAGATCCAGACCTCGGCCGGAAATGCGGCATCACCGCTACTGGCGCAGGCGGTCGGCGGCGGCGAGGGCACCATCGGTGGATCGGTCCTGCTGGCACTGATTTCAGCGGTCGCCTTCGCCACGATCCTCGCAGTGGTTGCCGGACTGACCCTGACCTCGGCATCCTCGGTTGCCCATGACCTGTACGCCAACGTGATCAAGAAGGGACAGGCGTCGGAGAGGAATGAGTTGATCGTGGCCCGGATCGCCGCCTTTGGCATCGGAGCGATTGCGATCTTGCTCGCCATTCCGGCACAGCGGCTGAACATAGCCTTCCTGGTAGCGCTGGCATTTGCCGTCGCAGCGTCTGCCAACCTCCCGGCCCTGCTGTACAACCTGTTCTGGAAGCGGTTCAACACCATGGGAGCGGTCTTCAGCATCTACGGCGGATTGATCATGGCAGTACTGCTGGTGACCTTTTCACCGGTTGTGTCTGGCACGCCTACATCGCTCTTCCCTAGTGCCAACTTCGATTGGTTCCCACTGCGCAACCCCGGATTGATCTCGATCCCGTTCGGGTTCCTCTGCGGCTTTGTCGGAACCTTGATGAGCAAGGAAATCCACTCCGCGGAGCGCTACGACGAGCTGTCCGTACGAGCACTTACCGGCGCGGGAGCCGAGAAGGCGGTGGTTCACTAAAGCGCCGGGGCAGGCACCTGTCGCGCAGCGTAGCCGACCGGCGTTGGTGAAGTCTGATATCACCCCTGAACGTCGTCGGCTATGTGGCCATGCCCCACTTTCTCGCTCCACGCCCACAAATAAGTGGGGCGTGAGAGTGGAAGGTGGGGCGTCACCCCCCAGGGATTAGTCGAGACTCAACGTACGGACGACGATGCGTAATAGCGACCCAGAAAGTCGATCTTGAAGTCGGAGAAGGTGCCGGTCTCGATGCTGGCCCGGATGTCATCAACCAGACGAACCACGAACCGCTCATTGTGGATGGTGCACAGCGTCGAGGCGAGCATCTCGCGAGCCTTGAAGAGATGATGCAAGTACGCCCGTGTGTAATGCGCGCACGTGTAGCAGTCGCAGTTCTCGTCGATCGGCGAAAAGCTGCGGCGGCACGATGCCGCATTCACGTTGAACCTGCCGTGACCGGTGTACACGGCGGCATTGCGCGCCACGCGGGACGGTGAGACGCAGTCGAAGGTGTCGACGCCGTTCTCGATCGCGGTGAAAATGTCATTCGGCTCTGAAATGCCGAGCAAATGCCTGGCCTTGTCCTCCGGCAGCTCCTCGCAGACCCAA
>DATDKX010000435.1:0-19371 GCA_036519615.1 Propionibacteriaceae bacterium | reverse complement strand
CCAGGCCGTGGTCCGGGAGCGGGAGAGCGGCACCTTGGAGCAGATGTTCGTCACTCCGATCACCCGCGGGGAGTACCTGATCGGCAAGGTCACGCCGTACGTGCTGCTGGCTGTGTTGCAGATGACGGTCGTGGCCCTCGTCGGAATCTTCTGGTTCCGGGTGCCGTTCAATGGCACGTTCGCAGGGGTCGCGGCCGGGCTTGGGCTGTTCATGCTCACCGTTATCGGCCTGGGCCTGCTGGTGTCGTTGGCGTCACACACCCGGCAGCAGGCGCAGCAGACGATCCTGTTCATCATGTTGCCGATGATGTTGCTGTCCGGTTTCATCTTCCCGATTGAGTCGATGCCGGCGGCACTGGTGCCGGTGACCTACGCCATGCCGCTGACCTGGGCAGTGCTGCTGCTGCGCGGGGCCTTCGTCAAAGGTGTCGGCTTCAGCGACCTCGTCCCGGAGCTATTGGTGCTGGCGCTCTTCGCAGTGGTGATCTTCGGAGTTGCGGTGCTGGCCACTCGCCGGCGGTTGTCGGAGTAGCCGATGTGTATCACTGCTGAGCTCGCAGGAACCCCACCTGATAGTGCTGCAGCCATTTCGGTGCGCGGGCTGACGAAACGCTTCCGAGACTTCACAGCGGTCGACGAAATCAACTTTGACGTGCCGCGCGGGCAGGTTTTCGGATTCCTCGGCCCCAACGGGAGTGGCAAATCGACCACCATCCGGATGCTCACCGGTTCGCTCGAAGCCACTGGAGGCCAAGCGGTCGTGCTGGGTGAGGACGTGCTCGGACATCCGGCCCGGGTGCAGCGCCGGATCGGCTACATGTCGCAGAAGTTCACGCTCTTCAAAGATCTGACCGTCGAGGAGAACCTCCGGTTCTACGCCGGGGTCTACGGTCTGTCGGCGGGCCAGTACGCCGACCAGCGAGCGTACGTGCTTCAGATGGCCGATCTGGTGGGTCGGGAGAATGAACTGACCGCCAACCTCTCCGTCGGGTGGCAGCGGCGACTCGCCCTCGGCACCGCGACCATCCACTCTCCCGAACTGTTGTTCCTCGACGAGCCGACAAGTGGTGTTGACCCGGTGGCGCGGCGGCAGTTCTGGGATCTCCTCTATGACCTGGCCAACCGCGGCGTCACGCTGTTCGTGACGACCCACTACATGGACGAGGCCAGCCATTGCAACCAGCTGGCATTTATCCACGGCGGGCGGCTGGTCGCCGAGGGCACTCCGCAAGAGATCCGTGAGCAGGCCACTGGCCAGCGGATTCTCGAGGTGACCGTCGCCAACCTCGACGCGGCTCTCGAACTGATCGGGAGCCTGCCCGAGGTGGCCGACGCCTACCTGTCCGCCGCGACAGTGCATGCGGTGTTCGACGCCCGCAACGATGAGCGGACAGTAGCCGGATCGCTGATCGGTGCGCTGCAATCCCACGGGTTCGGAGAGGTGTCTGTGGTTCAGGTCGAGCCGACAATCGACGACGTGTTTGTCAGCCTCGTGTCCTCTCAGCAGGCGACTCCGAGTTACCGCCGAACACGCCGCACCCGCCGTGCGCCGCGGCCGCGCAGAAAGGCGTAATAGTCAAGACCTGTGATCGCTGGCGCCCCGCCGGCTTGTTGATCGCTTCCTGATGTGCGATGGCCGCTGAGGGCAAAGTCACGGTTCCTACTGATAGCGACAGGCAGCAATCCGGATCGTCGAGCGGAAGCGCTCGACTTCTACCTCGACCGGGGACGCGTCCATGTTGGCGACCCCAACACCATCCTCGACGGTGTTTCGACGTCTGTCAGGCCGACCGCAGCCACGGCGTCGACGCGACATGTTGGCTCCCGACCCGCGAGCTGGTCCGCCCGGCCGGCACTCCAAGGCCTCAGTCCGGATGGCAGCGAAAACCGCCAACCACCTCTACGTTTCAGTGGTCGGGGACGAGGACACGCGGTGATCCAACCCGACAGCGCTCACCCGCCGACCGCGACCGAGCTGCTCGAGCAGATCCTGGCTCCCGACGCATCACGGCAATCGGCCACCACGGCTGCAGCGGAGCAGCGTAGATCCTAGTCCCGACTCGGTCCAGCCTGGCTTGGCGCTAAAGCTGTCCGCCCCCCGGCTGGCTGTGGTGGCCAGGACGCAATCGACAATTCGCCGCGGTCTAGCGGGTGTGTGGCTAGTGATCGCCGAGCAGAAAGGCTGGGGCCTCGGCCAAGGTTCCAACGTTGGCCCGAGCACCTTGGCGGCCGGGCTCACGCAGATTGGTGTCACACATCGACCCGAGAAGCATGGGCAGCACGTTCAAGATCGTTTTGCGCTCCTCACATGACTCGGAGACCCACCAGCCATTAGTTGCATGCTGCCGAACTGACCGCCACGAGCGGCCACGAGCTGCCGCTGCTCTTCACGATCCCTTTTTTGTTGGTCTGACACGCAACTGAAATCGCCATGTTGTTGCCGCGGTAAGCGCCGCTTTCTGTCGTTCGCTCCATCAAGAGCCACATTGTGGAAGCCCGGAGAAGCGCTGGCTCAGCGCGAGGCCTACGACTCATGCACGGAGCCAGCAATGCATCCAGCGGGCCGCAAGTCCGCTACACGCGTTTGCAATACCCGCGTGGCTGAGCTACCCCGCCGATGGGGGTTTGCACTAATAGAGGGGCGGGTATTTCTGTGACATGAGTAACACGACTCTCATCATTCTGGTCGTCGTTGCCGTTCTGGTGATTGTGGCGATCGTCGTAGTCGGCTATCAGATGGCCCGGCGGAACCGGACTGCGCGGCTGCGTGAGCAATACGGACCAGAGTACAACCGCGCTCTCGACCAGGCAGACAGCCAACGCGAGGCGGAGTCCGAACTGCGAGACCGCTCCAAGCGGCACGAAAAGCTGGAGCTGCGCAGTCTCGACTCGTCTGAGCGTGAGGATTTCG
This sequence comes from Propionibacteriaceae bacterium, assembly GCA_036519615.1. GTDB lineage: Bacteria > Actinomycetota > Actinomycetes > Propionibacteriales > Propionibacteriaceae > Microlunatus. The sequence goes on along the minus strand of DATDKX010000435.1, from coordinate 16,460 downwards.
AGGGGCGCTGGTCAGAGGTGCAGGGCGAGTTCGTGGACGACCCTAACAGCGCGGTGCGTAATGCCGACCGGCTCGTCGTGGAGGTGATGTCGGCCCGCGGCTACCCGGTCGAGGACTTCGACCAGCGGGCCGACGATCTGTCGGTGAGCCACCCAGAGATTACCGAGCGCTATCGGGAGGCCAGCCGCATCGCCCAGGCAAATGAGGACGGAACCGTCGACACGGAGGATCTTCGCCAAGCCGTGACGTCCTATCGGGCGCTCGTATTGGCTCTGCTAGCGGACGACGGGGATCGCGGTCGGGACGACGGGGATCGCAGTCGGCAGAACCACATACAGAGCGAGCACGACAACAACCAGATGACGGAACGGGAGACAAAAGCATGAGCAGCACCGAGGCGAGAACCACCGACGGCGGAACAGCTGGCACTACCGAGAGCAGAGATGACGCCGGTAGCGCGGCCGAGCGGCTGGGCGGCCCAATCGAGGACGAGCAGAGCCGGGACACAGCTCGCAGGGCCGAGACAGAGGTTGATCGTCAAGCCGACACGGCCGTCAGCGAGGGTGAGCGGAGCGCCGAGACGGCTCGCAGGTCCGAGACCGATGCTGATCGTCAAGCCGACACGACCGTCAGCGAGGGCGAGCGGAGCGCCGCTCGCAGGTCCGAGACCGATGCTGATCGTCAAACCGACACCAGCGGAGGTCAGCGCGCGACACTTATCGAGACTGAGCGGGCAGAGAGCTACAACAGTCGGTGGAATGCGCTCAAGAGCGAATTCGTCGACGATCCGCGCGGTGCGGTACAAGGTGCGAACCGCCTGGTCGGAGAGGTGCTCGACGAGCTGGAACAGCTGTTCCGCCGCCAGCGCGCCGACCTCGAACATGGCTTAGACAGCGAGCAGACCAGCACCGAGGATCTTCGGCAGGCACTTGGACGGTATCGCTCTTTCTTCGATCGGCTGCTCTCCTTCTAATCGCGGGTTACCGGGAGCGGGAAGCGCCTATCGGCGTACCCTCCCGCCCCGCGGGCGGGCCGGAACCCGCTGATATCGGCGCCTAGACCTTCTCAACGTCTCGAACGCCCGAATCCGCACCGCGAAAGCAGGCCGCAGCCGTGCTGGACCAGTCGGCAGGGGTCGCCAGGTCACCCGTCGCAGCTCCTCAGACCAAGTGCTCCCGACAGCTCCTTGCAAGCTCGTGATGGCCAGGCCAGAAAGGCTGGATCCCGGCTGATCGGAAACGTGGCCCGAGGGTCTTTGCGGGCCGGGTGCTCACGCAGATTAGTGTCCCGCACGCCCCATGAGAACCTGGGCACAGCGACCTTCAAGATCGTGAGCGCTCCCCACATGACTCCCCACATGGTGTCTATCGGACTTAATTCCTGCTCCCGGCCAGGGCGTGGGATGTTCCGAAATGCGCTTTCACTAGGAATATTGTCACGCCTCCTCATTGTTGATCATGGCCCTTTTTCTAATCTGTCGGTCGTAGGTTCGATTCCTACCGGGGGCGCATCTGATCAAGCCAAGTTCCGCAAGCCAGTAGCGCTCTTTAAGCGTCAGCTGAAGTTGCTTCCCGTTGGCGGCAGTTCGAACGGCAGAGCAGAACCCCAGACGTGGCGGCCGCTGAGGACTCGTCAGAGCCGACCTCATACTGGCCGGTGCCTAAGGCCGGACTAGGGCGGATCGCCGCAACCTCCAGCCGCGAGGACGCATCGGTCAATCCGGCGGACTGGCATTCCCGGCACTGAAAAGCACAGCGCATTCCTTTTCACCGGATTGATCAACAGTCTTTGGGGTCCACGGCATTGGCTGATATCGGCTTGACCGATTGGGCGGCTACATGTCAAGCGATGAGAAGAAGTAGCTAATGATCGGAAACTGGAAGTGAAACTGTAGGAGAGGAAGACGAGATGCGACCACTTGAACTCTCGCTCGTGCTCGTCAATCTGCTGACGTTAGGCGTATTGGCGGTGCCGCAACTGCATGCGGTGCGCTGGACGGGTTATGTGGCGTTCATCGCAGTGCTGATCGCCATCGCGCAGATGATCGTGGAAGGCCCGCGCTGGCAGATGGTCCCGGCCTACGCCCTGACGGGGCTGTTCTTCCTGGTTTGGCTGTTGCAAAGCACCGCGCTCGCGGGCAGGCCGGTCAACCGACTAGCCGCCGGCGTGGCCATCGGGCTCGGCACCCTGGCGCTGGTGATCTCTGCTGCGCTGCCGATCGTAAGCCCCGTGTTTCGCTTCCCGCGTCCAAGCGGGCCCTATGCGATTGGCACGGTGACCTACCACTGGGTCGATGCTGCGCGGCCCGAGGTCTTCACCGCCGATCCGAACGACCATCGCGAGCTTATGGTGCAGGTTTGGTATCCGGCTCAAGCAAACGTATCGGCGCCGCGCGCACCCTACGTTCGGGATGCCGGTGCGCTCGCGCCAGGGCTGGCGCGGTTGGCGCAGCAGAACGCCGAGCGGCTGTTACCTGGCTTCCCCCTCAGGGTCCCTAGTTTCCCCTTCACGCACTTGAAATACATCACTACCAACGCCATTCCATCCGCGCCCGTGGTCCAGGACGAATCCAGCTATCCGGTGCTGATCTTCATGGAAGGGCTGAACGGCCTGCGCCAGATGAACACCTTCCAGGTCGAGGAGTTGGTGTCGCATGGCTACATCGTCGCAGCCATCGATCAGCCGTATGCCGCGGCCGAAGTGGTCTTTCCAGATGGACGCCAGGTCGGTGGACTGACGAAAGATCAGTTGAATGCTCTGCTCCAACAGAGCATCAGCCCCGTCACGAACGCGCCAACCTTGAACGGCCAGACATTAAAGGACGGCATCATCCCTTACTTCGCACAAGATGCTGTCTTCACGCTGCACCAACTTGCCAGCCTGAACCAAGCCGATCCGACCGGCATCCTTACCGGGCATCTGGATGTGCAGCGCGCCGGCGTCTTCGGCGTGTCGCTGGGTGGCATCGTCAGTGCCGAAGCCTGTCACCTGGAGCATCGCTTGCGCGCCTGCCTTGTGATGGAGGCCCCGATGCCGGCCGATGTGGTGAAGTCTGGCTTACAGCAGCCGAGCATGTGGATCACGAGCGATGCCGACACCTGGCGGCTCCAGCGTTGGTCGGACCGTGATGTCATGCAACATCAGACCATGCGGGCCGTGTTCGAGAGTTTGCCGGGAGATGGCTACTTCGTGCAGGTGCCGAGGATGTTCCACCTCAACCTGACCGACGTTCCGTTTCTGATCTATGCACCGTTCGGCAGGAGACTGGGCTTGTTCGGGCCGATCGATGCCCATCGAGTACAGCGCCTCGTCAACGCCTACACCCTGGCGTTCTTCGACCGTCATCTCAAAGGCATGCCGGCAACGCTGCTCGATGGGCCCGCTGCGCAATACCCTGAAGTGCGCTTCGACACGCGCCGGCCTTAATCCACTTTCCCGTCAGGTTTCCGACGCTCCAGTCAACGGTGCACGGGCCTTAGTCCACATCGCTGCGAAGAAAGTTGAGAGTGGTGCACCGACTTATTCGTACGGCCTGAATGCGGTCGTCACACGGAGGGTGTGTAGCGGTGGCGTGGCGCATGTCTCGCAGCCGACGGCAGTGGCGACGAGTCCGGCGAGGACGATGTACTGACCGTTGGCGCCCATGCGCGCTGTCCAGATCGGGTCAGCCGTTGGTGTGCTGCGGCGGTCCACGATATGTGGCGACCCGGCGAAGTAGAACGCCCAGAGGGCGGCGACAATCACGAAACCGGCGAATCCGGAAAGCAGAGTGGCGGGCTCGGTCGGTGACTCGGAGATCGCGGTCGCGGTGGTGAGGACGACTTCGCCGAGCGCGATGAGCAAGAAGAGCCGCAGCCGTTCGGCCATGTGGTCGTAGTCGAAGGCGATCTCGCGGGTCGCGATGCGTCGGTGTGGCCAGGGGTGGGCGAGCCAGACGCCAGCGACGTCGATGGCCGTTGCGGCACCCCACCACCACAGGCGCGGTTCGGGAGCAGCAGCCGCCCCGACGATCCAGAACGGGGCGCAGGCGAGCAGCCAGGTGAGCGCCCGGCGGTGGTGCTGACGTAGCTGCGGCGTCGGTGCTGTCGTGGACGTGACGATGCCGCGCGCGACTTGGGTAACAACGAGCGGGACGACAAACGCCCATCCGCCGGCGCTGAACGCGACGCCGATCGCGGCGTTCATGAACAGTCCGAGCACCATCGCGGTGCAGGACGGCGACCTGGGTCTGACGGCGGGTGATGTCGAAGTACGTCGCTTCGAAGGTGGTGAGGAGCCATACGGTGAAGACGGCGCAGAGGAGCACGAGGGTTTCGGCGGCGCCGCGCCAGGTGAGGTCGTCCACCAGGTGCTCGGAGAGTTGCGAGACGGCGAAGACGAAGACGAGGTCGTAGAAGAGCTCGAGCGGTGAGACCTCGCGCTCCTCCATCACCCCAGCGGGAGTCGTCATGGTTGAGCCTGGTTCCCCTTCTCTTGCAGCGGTCTGGGTTTCGGCGCAGCACCGAGCCGACGCCGTCCCGGCCCCCAACCGATGTGTGAAACCAGCTGGCAGCGGTGAGGGACTGCGGCGCCGCAACCTTCCGCTGGGACGAGATCAGCCGGTTTGGGCGGTGGGTCGGAGGAGGATCTCGTTCAGCGTCAGCCGCCGGGGGCGGGTGACGGCGAAGGCGATGACCTCGGCAACATCGTCGGCGGTGATGGCCAGCTGTGCGTAGAGCTGCTCGGCGCCTTGTCTAGCGGCCGGGTCGGTGATGTGGTCGGTGAGTTCGGTAGCCACAGCGCCGGGTTCGATGACGGTGACCCGAATGTCGGGTTGCAGCTCCTGTCGCAGGGCCTCTGACCAGCCGTTCATGCCCCATTTCGTGGCCGCGTAGACCGCGTTGCCGGCCCGGGCGGTACGTCCGGCGACGGAAGAGATGTTGACCAGGTCACCGCCGCCCTCGCGGAGTTGGTCGAGAAACACCTCGGTCGCGGTCATGGCCCCGAGCAGGTTCACCTCCACCATTCGGCGGGTCTCCTCCCGCTGGGTGCTGCCGAATGGGCCGAGGAGCATCACGCCGGCGTTGTTGACCAACACGTCCGCGCCGCCGAGTTGCTGCTCGACCTGGTCGGCGGCTGCGACCAGGGCGTCGCGGTCGGTGACGTCGGCAGCGATCGTCACTGTCGTTCCGTCGAGCTGGCCGGCCAGGTCCTTCAGGCGGTCGATGCGGCGGGTCAGCAGCGCCAGTTGGTAGCCGTGGGCGGCGAGGGCTCGGGCGGTCGCAGCGCCGATACCGGATGAGGCGCCGGTGATCACCGCCACGTGTTTGGTGCTGTGCTGCTCAGGCAACTCAAGATCTCCTTTGCTGTCGGTGGTTTCGATGACATGGGGCTGCGGTGCGGTGCTGTCAGGCATTGCGGCTCTCGGACAGGGTGCAGGCCTGTAGCCGGGTCATTCGGCGAGGTCCAAAGGTCGGTGGGGCGGTCAGCCGTAGTTCTCGTGGCCGCTGCCCCGGGCGCCGGTGACGGCCACGTGCGCGGACCGCTCATCGATGTCGGCGATGTCGGCGTCGGTGAGCGTGACCTCGACGGCGGCGATGTTCTCGCGGAGTCGGTCGATCTTGCGGGTGCCGGGGATCGGGACGATGCTCGCCGACTTGGCGAGCAGCCAGGCGAGCGCGACCTGACCAGAGGTGGCGCCCTGGCGGTCGGCGATCTCTTTGACCAGGTCGACCACCGGTTGGTTGGCTTCCAGTGCTTGTTGTGTAAAGCGGGGGAACCGGCTGCGGATGTCGTTGACGGCGAACGACTGGTTCTTGGCGACGGCGCCAGTAAGGAAGCCTTGACCGAGGGGTGACCACGGCACGAACCCGATGCCGAGTTGCTCACAGCGGGGGAGCACTTCCTCTTCCGGGTCGCGTGCCCAGATGGAGTACTCGCTCTGCACAGCGGCGACCGGCTGGCATGGGCGCGGCGGATGGTGTCGTCGCTGGCCTCCGACAGTCCGAAATGGCCGACCTTGCCCTCGGAGATGAGATCCCCGACGGTGCCGGCGACGTCCTCGATCGGCACCTCGGGGTCGACCCGGTGCTGGTAGAGCAGGTCGATCCGGTCGGTCCGCAGGCGTTGCAGCATCTGCTCGACCACCTGACGGATGTGGTCGGGCTTGCTGTTCAACCTCCTGGTTGGGGCGAACTCGAACCCGAACTTCGTCGCGAGGACAACCTGGTCGCGGATCGGTTCGAGGGCCTGACCGACGAGGGTCTCGTTGGTGTAGGGACCGTACGCCTCTGCGGTGTCGAAGAAGGTGACGCCCAGCTCGTGCGCGGTTCTGATCAGCTTGATGCCCTCGTCGGTGTCGACCGGGTCACCATAGTTGGCGCTGTGACCCATGCAGCCGAGTCCGATCGCCGACACCTGGAGACCGCCGAGTTGCCGCTTGTCCATGAGCTTCCTTTCGTCGCGCGCGTGGCGCGTCGGGTGGAGTGGTTGTGGCTTCGCGAAGTGAGGTTCATGCTGACCTGGCCAGCTGGGGGCGGTCGAGGGCACCGGGACCTGTCAGGTCGTGTCCAGCCCCGCCTCGCGGAGCCAGGTCTCGGCCTCCGCGCGGTGCTGGGTCACCTTCGCCTTGCACCGCCAGGCCTGGGGCGATCTGGGCCCCGGGACAGGAGGCGGTGTAGTCGCGTTCGGTGCTGCCGAGACCGCTAACGGCGTAGGTGACGAAGGGATGGACCGTCTTCCCGGTGAAGTCGGGTCGGTGTCGCTGTAGTGGTCGGAGTGGGTGCGGCCGGTGCGTTGTTCGGTGAGGAGCAGCCGGTCAGAGCTCCGGCCCAGCCGCCGACCCCAAGCAGCAGCGCTCGCTGCAGGAGGTCCCGGCGGCTGGGCTGATATTGCCTGATGTCGTTTCGTCGTCGAAGGATGGCGGGCTCAGTCCTCGGGGATGGGTCGGCCGAAGCTTTCCAGGGTGATCGCCTCGGGTTCGGGGCCGCCCCGTTGGCCGGTGTCGAGGGCGTCGATCGCTTCGAGTTCGTCGGTGCTGAGGTCGAAGTCGAAGACGTCGAGGTTTTCTGCGATCCGCTGCGGTTTGGTCGACTTGGGGATCACCGAGCGGCCTTTGTTGCAGGTGCCAGCGCAGCATGACTTGGGCGGGGGTTTTGTCGTGGGCCTGGGCGATGCCGCCGATCACCGGGTCCTGCAAGGTGCTGGTGTGTTGGCCGTCGCGGTAGAAGGTGATGCCGCCGATCGGGGACCAGGCTTGGGTGAGGATGTGGTGTTCGGCGCCCAGGGTTTGGACGTCGCGTTGCTGGAAGTAGGGGTGGACCTCGATCTGGTTGACCGCCGGCACCACGGTGGCTTTGTCAAGCAAGGTGGTGAGGTGGTCGACCATGAAGTTGCTGACCCCGATGGCGCGGACCTTCCCCTCGCCGAGCAGGGTCTGCAACCCCCGGTAGGCCTGTAGGGTCAGCTCGAACTGGGAGGGCAGTGCCTGGTGCAAGATCAGCAGGTCGATCTGGTCGACGCCGAGCTTGCGGGCGCTCTTGTCGAAGCCGTGCAGGGTCTGGTCGTAGCCGTAGTCGCTGATCCAGATCTTGGTCTCTAAGAACACCTCAGAGCGGTCCACCCCAGGACTGCGTACCGCTTCTCCGACTTGGCGCTCGTTGCCGTAGGCGGCGGCGGTGTCGATGTGGCGGTAGCCGGCCTTGAGCGCGGCGGTGACCGCGTCCCGGGTCTCATCCGGCGGGGTCTGGAACACGCCTAGGCCGAGCGCGGGCATGGTCACGCCGTTGTTCAGGGTCAGGGTCGTGACGTCAGGCATGTGCTACCTCGTTTCTCTCGGCGCCATGCCGAGTCATAGGGGCTGGTGGTGGATGGTTGTCGTAATCCTCGGTTGGGCTGACGGCAGCGGGTCAGTCGTCGACGGTGTCAGCCGTAGACGCTGACCCCGGCGAGCATTGCGACCTCCGCCAGCCGCAGACCCTTGGCCCGCCGCCGCTCACCATGGGTGCCGGCCCGGCCTGTCTGGGGTGAGCCGGCCCGGTGCTGGCCAAGAAGTCCTGGACGTCTCTGCGGCGGTCCATGGCCTCGACGCTAGAACCCATCCAGCCGGCTAACCAGGACCTGCCAGTACACGGATAACCAGGTCCTTCCGTGACGACGTGGATGACTGCTTCATATAACCACCGCCAGTAGTCGAAACGAGGTGCCTGCGGCTATACCAGCGGCACTTGCCGGGCGACGCCGCTCGATGGATCTGGCCGAAGCTGTCCGAGTGGGGCGCGCTTTGCCTCGCACCCTTTACTGACGCAGTTGCTTAGTTCCCGCTGAGTTCGAGCCGCATGATCGCGCGCTGCCGACTTGGCCGTTCCACGCAGCTGAATCCCAGTTCTTCGAACATCTTCTCCCGACCGAGGAACGCATCTGCGGACCGCCGATCCGATCGGGCGACGGGCCAGCCTTCGATGGCAGAGGCCCCTTCGCGACGGGCAAGTTCGACCGCCGCGCGCACAAGCGTGTAGGTGACGCCTTGGGCTCGGTAGCCGACCCCGACGAATAGGCATGGCAGGAGCCAGTCGCTCTCGTCCTCGGCGCGTGGCCGATTGCGCAGGATGCTGCTTCGTCCGCCAATGGCGACTGCGTACCGGGACCTTGGGCCACAGGCGCACCACCCGACTGGCTCACCCGCCACTGAAGCCAGGATGCCCATCGGCGCCGGACTCGCCGTGGCCATGGCCTCGAAGCGCTGTCTGTTGCCACCATTCAGCCAGCAAATGGCGAATGTGACGCGGCTTTCGCAGAACGCCATACACCAGCAGCGGCGAGTGTTTCTTTGACTCTCGAACAGTCTCGCAAGATCCACTAGGTCATCCGGACCTACCGGCCGAGTGTCCACATCTGCGCGCATCAACCGGAGGTTACCCCGATACTTCGCCGAGCTGCTCGCATCCAACAGCCAGGAGGGGCCACATATCTGGAGCATCCGCGACTCAAAACTGCAACGGCTCGGCTCTGACGCCGCTCTCGTCACGGTTCGCTGGATCGCCCGGCGGCCCGATCAATCACTTCTGTGGGACTTCCGCGATTCCTATCTGCTGGCGCTCGAAGACGGTCAGTAGCGAATTTTTGGGTGATGTCGTGCACAACGAATACCAGCGCACGGCCTAGCCTGAGCGATCGCGTCGGCGGTGGGCCAAGATGGTCCGATGCAGCATGCAGCGCGACCGAAGTTTGCGCTCTGGGAGGTCGGCGCGGTGGCGGTGGGGCTCATCGTGTTGTTGTTGATCATGGTCAACCGGTACGGGCCACATCGTGACGAGCTTTACTTCGTATCAGCCGGCCAGCGGCTCGCCTGGGGTTATCCGGATCAGCCATTGTTCACGCCCTTGCTCGCTCGGCTAGCTACCGAGCTGGCGCCACATAACCTTCTCGTGCTCAGAGTGCTAAGCCTCATCGCGATGGTTGTGCTTGTCGTCTGCGCCGCCGCCTTGGCGCGCTTGCTTGGTGGCGGCCGGGGCGCGCAGCTGCTAACTGCCAGCACCGTCGCCGCATCAGTAATCACTATGACGCTGGGTCATCGGCTCAGCACCGCCACCTTCGACACGCTGGCGTGGACCGCCGTACTGCTAGTCGTTGGGCACGCGCTACGCGACGATCGACCCCAGCTCTGGCTCCTTGCAGGTCTGCTGGCCGGGATCGGGCTGAACAACAAGACCGCTGTTGCCGTCCTGCTTTTCGCGACACTTCTTGGTGTGTTGCTGGTGCCGGGCACTCGCTGGCAGCTGCGTACGGCGTACCCCTGGCTCGGCGGCCTGATCGCGCTGCTGTTGTGGCTTCCCAATCTGGCTTGGCAATTCAGGAACGGCTGGCCGGTGCTGGCTCTTGGCGCCGATATTGCCGATGAGTACGGAGGCCTCACAGGTCGGTTGGCCCTTTTGGGTCAGGCGGTTGCAATGTTCTCTCCGTTGATCGCCGTCGTCTGGGTGTACGGGCTAGTCCAGCTGTTTCGCGATCCGGCCTGGACGAAACTACGCCCGATCGGCATCGCCTTCGTGGTCTCGACAGCGGGCTTTCTCATCACGGCAGGGAAGGGCTACTACCTGGCGGGGGCAATCGTCCCGCTGGTAGCCGCCGGCTGTACGGCGTTGGCCGCTCGCTGGTCTGCGCGCCGGCTCATCGCCGCTGGCGTCGTGCTTGCCCTATCGGCCGCCATCGCCTGGCCAGCCTTTGTGCCGGTGCTGCCCGCTCGCACGTACGCGGCATCTTTCTATCCGGCCCTCGACACCGATCAGTTGGAGACGATCGGTTGGCCGGAGTACGTCAGCTCCGTACGCGCCACGCTCGACTCGTTGCCGGTCGCTCAGCGCGCAAACGCAGTTGTCTTCACTCGGAACTACGGCGAGGCGGGCGCTCTGGAGTGGTACGGCTTCCCACGCCCGGTATTCAGCGGCCACAACGCCTTTGCTGCCTGGGGACCGCCACCTGAAGGCGCCGTACCGGTGATCGTCATCGGCCTGGAAAACCCGGCCACAAGTTTCACCAATTGCCAGGTCACGGCGGTGATCAACAACAGTGCGGGCGCTGACAACGAGGAGCTGGGGCGCCCGATCTGGGTCTGCGCCGGCCCGCAAGGCGGCTGGAGTCAACAATGGCCTCGGCTCGCCCACCTTGACGCCTGACGGCTCCCACGCGATACCGATAACCTTCGGGCATGCCGACCGTACGTCTGCACGGGGGGCCGACCCTTAACTATCGAGAGTGGGGCCGGCCAGACGCCGCAGTGGTGTTGCTGTTGCACGGTCTGACCTCATCAAGCCTGGGCTGGCGGAACGTCGCGCCTGCGCTTGGCGACAGCTTTCGAGTGATCGCGCCGGACGCCCGCGGGCACGGCGACAGCGAATGGACCCACGACTACTCCTTCGAGGCCATGCGTGACGACGTTGCCAGGTTCATGGAGCACGCCGGGATTCTTGCCGCCATCGTCATCGGTCACTCCATGGGTGCCGTTACGGCGTACCAGTTGGCAGCCACACGGCCTGAGCTCATCCGACTTCTGGTACTGGAGGAGATGCCGCCACCGGATCCGGCCAATCCGCCGAGACCGATCCCACGAAAGCCTGAGCCAGGCGCCGACTACGACTGGCGGGCGCTGGTCGCGCTGCATCGCTGGCGCAATGCTCCGCCACCCATCTGGTGGGACTATGCGTCCCAAATCCAAGCAAACACCTTGGTACTCGGTGCTGCGAACAGCACATTTCCGCAAGACCGCATCCAAGAGCTGAGCCGACGCATTCCTCACGGGCAGTTCGCCTCAATGAACTGCAACCATGACGGGCACGAGGCGCGACCAAGCGAGTTCCTGATGCATGTCGAACCCTTTATCTCCTGGTTCGCCAAGTAACTCCGCTTACCGCTGACAAGTCGGCGGTAGAGGCAGGCGGCCCACTCCCACCTATCCTTGGTGCCATGTCGGTCACCGCTGCAGCGCCGCCTCGCACAAAGCGAGACGCGCTGGCCCGAGCGTTACGGCGGAACGGCATTCCCCGGGACCCCGACCCCAACGAGCCAATCCCGAAGAGGCTGTTGAAGAACAGGCTGGCCTGGCTGACCATCGTGATGATCTTGGTCTACCTGGCCGCGCTGCTGCTGCTCTATCACCAGGTAGTGCCTGATCGTGAGGTACCCGGCGGCACGCTGCCCGGATTGGGCACCGAGGCGATTCCTATCGCCGTCAAGTACGCCGCTGTCACCGCCCTTCCGCTTTCCTTGCTCTTCTTGTGGGCCGACCGATACCGACCGCAACGATTTTGGGTCTGGTTGATGACCTTTGGTTGGGGTGCGTGCGTTGCGACCTTTGTTTCCGCGCAAGTCAACACCTGGGCGGCGCAGCACCTCAGCATCATCGGCGACGGGGACCCTGCGACCGCTGCCCGAGCCGCCATCTATGTCGCGCCATTCGTTGAAGAGGCATCGAAGGCCACGATTCTGTTTTGGCTGGCGATCTTGATGCGCTATCAGTGGGTCAGCCGGCTCAGCGGAGTTGTGCTTGCCGGCCTCTCTGGTGCGGCTTTCGCCTTCACCGAAAACATCCTGTACTACGGCCGCGTTTACCGGTACGCCGCCCGCACCTTCGGCCAAGTACCGCCGCTGGAGGCATTGCAAAGCCTGTTCGTGATGCGCGGCCTGGTTACCTTCTTCGGCCACCCGCTGTTCACTGCCATGACCGGCATCGGTCTGGCAATCGCACTGCGCTCCAAAAGCAAGATCGTTCGGGTTGTCGCACCGCTCGTGGGATATTGCGTCGCAGTGTTTCTGCATATGGCCTTCAACACCACCGCAAGCCTGATGCAGGGCAGCAACGTCCTCTTCATCTACCTTGCCGTGGCGCTGCCGCTCGTCATCGGAATGATCATCTTCGTGGTCCGGCAGCTGTACCGAGAGGGACGACTGATCCGGGAGCGTCTCACCGACTACGTCCGACTGGGCTGGCTTCCCGAAACGGATCCGACAGCGATGTCGCGACTGCGAACCCGGCTCCGCGCGCTCTGGCACGCGCTCTTCGAAGGCCCCAACACATTCCTTGCCACGATTCGCATGCAACGTGCGGTCACCGAACTGGCGTACCTGCGAGATGCCCTGACTCGGGGCCTTATCGACCAGACTGGCCGCGTCCGAGAGAAGGAGCTCTTGGCCAAGATCCGGGCCATCCGAGCAGACGCAGTGGTCCTGCCTGAGGGCCGAGCTGCCTACCCATCTTTCCGGCGTCGCCGTACACGTGCACTCGAGGCGTACGCACCGCCCAGCTATCCGGGCCCTGCTGGGCTAGGCGGCAACTATCCGGCACCCACTGCGTTCCCGGCCCCGACCGGCCTGCCTCAGGGCGCGTCCGCTGCGGCCTCTGTGCCGTTGGGGCAGACTGCTACCCAATACTCGGAGGTCGACCCCAGCTGGAAACCGCCTGGAGAGTAGGGGGCCGCAGATGACCGGCAGGCAGCTGACGCCGCTGGAATCTGCGCTAGCGGAGCTGCGGGCTGCGATCGTGCCGGTGAACCTGCCGCTGCCGCTACCCGGAGCAGATGAGCAGCGCAAGGTCGCTCAAGAGATCATTCGCCAGCTCGACGACTACATCATGCCCCGGCTGGCGACGATCGATGCGCCGCTGCTCGCGGTGGTCGGTGGCTCCACCGGTGCCGGTAAGTCGACGCTGGTGAACTCGCTGGTCGGCCGGCAGGTGAGCGCTCCCGGTGTGATTCGCCCTACGACGCGGGCGCCGGTCCTGGTCCATCACAGCAGCGACGCCCGTTGGTTCACCGACGATCGGATCCTTCCGGGACTGGCTCGCTCAACGGGAGCATCGAAAGATTCTCGGTCACTGCTATTGGTGACTGAGGACTCGATACCGCCAGGCCTTGCGCTGCTGGATGCACCAGACATCGACTCGGTGGTCGTGGAAAACCGTCAGCTGGCTGCACAGCTGCTGGCAGCGGCCGATCTCTGGCTCTTCGTCACCTCGGCGGCACGGTACGCCGACGCGGTGCCCTGGGGCTTCTTGCGGGCGGCAGCGGAGCGAAGTGCCGCCGTCGCAGTCGTACTTGATCGGGTGCCGCCGCGTGCCATGACGGAGGTACCGCCACATCTCGGCCAGCTGATGAGCGAACGAGGTCTCGGCGACTCGCCGCTGTTCGCCGTACCGGAGACAACCGTCGACTCTGAGGGACTCTTGCCAGCTAGCGCGATACAGCCAATCCGAGGCTGGCTGGCGGCTCTGGCCGCTGATCAGGCCAGTCGCGCCAAGGTTGTGCACCAGACTCTTGACGGGGCAATCGGTGCCCTGGCGGCTAAGGCTCCAGCGCTTGCTTACGCAATTGATGAGCAGCTTGAGGTGATCGAACAGCTGCGCGCCGAGGTCGACCGCTCCTACTCGGAGGCGGTTCGTACGGTGGGAGTGCAGACTGCCGACGGAACGCTGCTGCGTGGTGAGGTGCTCGCGCGCTGGCACGAGTTCGTGGGAACCGGAGAGTTCTTCCGGGCGCTTGAGCAGAAGGTGAGCTGGCTTCGGGACCGCCTGATGGCTGCCCTCCGCGGCGAGCCGTCTGGCGCGGGAAATCTGAAGGTCGCGGTCGAGTCTGGCCTGGAGTCGTTGTTGCGCGAGGAGGCTGCGGCGGCGGCCGAGCGCGCGGAGGCCTCCTGGCGGGCCAATGCGGCCGGCCGGGCCTTGATTGAAGCGACCGACGTTGATCTGTCGCGGTCCTCAAATGACTTTGACCGGCGAGCCACGAGGGCGATTCGCGACTGGCAGGGAGCCGTCCTCGACCTGGTTGCGGACGAGGGTATGACCAAGCGCTCCAGGGCCCGGTTCTATGCCCTCGGAGTCAACGGGATCGGTGTCGCCTTGATGATCGTGGTCTTCGCCCACACCGGCGGGTTGGTCGGAGCCGAGATCGGCGTCGCAGGGGGTACCGCAGTGCTCGCCCAGCGAATCCTGGAGGCCGTCTTTGGTGATCAAGCCATCCGGCGACTGGCCCAGACTGCCAAAGATGATCTTGATGCTCGAGTTCAAGCGCTGCTGGCAGAAGAGCTGGTGCGGTATCACAAGATCTTGGACGGGCTTGCGGTCGACTCCGAACTATCGGAACGGCTGCGGGCTGCGGCGGCGGCCGTGGAGGCTGCGCGTGAGGGCGGTCTGCCCGACACCGAAGCGGATGAGGCGGCGTTGCCCCCCGGCGAGCGACGGCTGGCGATCGATGCGCCGACGGTAAGCCAGATTCCTACCGGGGAAGCCACCGAGGACAGTGAGATTGTTGACGGGGAGCTGGTCGACCAACCGCGAGAGGAGCTCCGATAGTGGCCGGCCGAAGTCTAGGGCTGCTCAACCGCAAGGACGTCAGCGCGCATCTTGTTGATCATCTTCGTGCCCTGGGCGAAGCGGTCGAGTTGTGCGAGGATCGGGCTGATTCCGATGCTCTGGCCGAGGCCAGACGTGTCGTTGATCAAGCTGACAGGCGCCTTGCCATCTCTGGAAGTGCCACCGTTGTCGCGCTTGCAGGTGCTACAGGCTCCGGCAAGTCCTCGATCTTCAACGCCTTGTCTGGCACCACCCTGGCGACGGTCGGGGTACGCCGTCCCACCACGGCACATGCCATGGCGTGCAGTTGGGGCGATGAGTCGGCTGAGGATCTGCTGGATTGGCTGCAGATACCGCGGCGGCACTCGCTGGAGGCGGATCCGGCGATGGATGCCGCGCTCGACGGTCTGGTGCTGCTTGATCTTCCTGATCATGATTCCACCGAACTCGACCATCGGATGGAGGTCGATCGGCTGGTGCAGCTGGTCGATATGTTGATCTGGGTGGTCGATCCACAAAAATACGCCGACGCCGCCATTCATGATCGTTACCTGAAGCCGCTGTCCCAGCATGCCGACGTGATGATGATCATCTTGAACCAGGTTGACAAGCTCACCGCGAAACAGCGTGCGCAGTGCCTCTCTGATCTCCGGCGGTTGCTGGATTCAGAGGGTTTAGGAAAGGTGCCGGTCGTAGCCGTCTCTGCCGTGACGGGGGAGGGCATCGAGGCACTCCGCGAGACGCTGGCCAAGCAGGTTGCCGAGAAGCAGGCTGCCGCTCGGCGGCTGGCCGCTGACGTCTCGGTGGCTGCTGCCAAGCTCAGCACTGCCTCTGGTACCACCAAGGTCACGCCACTCGCGCGATCGAGCATCGATCGGCTGACCACGCAGGTGGCGATCGCAGCAGGGGTGCCTGTGGTGACGGAGGCCGTCGGCAAAGCCTGGCGGATGCGCGGTGGCTTGGCCACTGGCTGGCCCGTACTGGCCTGGATCGCCAAGTTCAAGCCTGATCCGCTGCGGCGGCTGCATCTGGATCGCCTCGGTGTTGGCCGTCGGCACAAGGAGATTGATCCCTCGGGGGTCGGACGTACCTCGCTGCCGGCAACCTCTGGGGTGCAAAAGGCTCGGGTGGACACAGCGGTCCGAACTCTTGCCGACGAGGCAGCCCAGGGGCTGACCCGAGGGTGGGCCGATGAGATCAAGCAGGCGGCCCGCTCTTCAGAGGATGCGCTGCCGGATCGGGTTGATCGAGCCATTGCGACGACCGATCTTGATCTTGCTCAGCATCGGCGGTGGTGGCAGCTGGTTCGGGTGCTGCAATGGCTGCTGGTGGCGACGGTGATCGTCGGCCTCGGTTGGCTTGGCTTGGCATTCTTGCTCGCCTACCTGCAACTGCCGCCGCTTCCCAAGGTGACCTGGTGGGGTCTGCCGGCTCCAACCGTGTTGGCTATTGGCGGGGTACTGGCTGGCTTGTTGCTGGCCGGCCTGGCCAGGATCTTCGTCGAGGTAGGCGCCCGGCGGCGGACGGCGAAGGCGCGGCAATCGCTCCGGGCCGCAATCGCGCGAGTGACCGGTGAATTGGTCATCGATCCGGTGAAGGCCGAGCAGGATCGGTATGAGAAGGCGCGCCTCGCTCTGGAGCG
>DATDKX010000434.1:0-11387 GCA_036519615.1 Propionibacteriaceae bacterium | reverse complement strand
ATCCGTTATTGTCGTCGACAGCGTCCACCGTTTTTCACAGAACGCGGGCCTCCAGCGGCAGACGATCACTGAAATCTACGCAGTGCGGGGGCAGGACCGGGGAACCTGTCGTCGTACGAGGAGATTTCGGGGTGTCTAGCTCGTCGTCGGACCGTACGCGCGCGCGTCGGGCCTTGATCGAAGAGATCAAAGAGGACAAGAGAGGCTGGCTGCGGCATGGGGTGGTAGCCATGGCTGTGTCGGTTCTCGGCCTCGGCGTGGCGGGATCTGTGGTCCTCACCGGAGCTGCCCAGCACACCACGTTGGCGACAACAGTCGCGACGACCGATCTTGCCAAGCAGACCAGCCGCGGCGCTGAACGGCCCCGACTCGACCCGGCAAAGGTCAAGAGCCTCGCAGATCAGCGAGCCGAACTCCTCAGCAAGATCGATTCGGAGGTCTCCGAGGCCTCCATGGACAAGTCGGCAAAGGCGCGCGAGAAGGCCCTCGAAGACGTCTCCGACGCGACCCGCAGGCAGGCGGTGCTCCTCGCGCGCGGCAAGAGCGCACCTCGCAACGGGCTTCCCTCAGCTCAGACGAATGCAAACAGCGGCTCCAAGGGCTGTCTTCCGATTACGAGGGGCTACAGCATTGCCGCCCGCTTCGGCCAGCTGGGTCCATGGTCGCGTTACCACACCGGCTTGGATTTTTCGTCTCCGGTCGGTACCCCGTTACACGCTCCTGCTGCCGGTGTGGTCAGCAACGCTGGGATCGGGCCTGCCAGCGGCTGGGCCGGCAACTATGTCGCCATCAAGTACCCAGATGGCACCCACACCCTGATGGCTCATATGTCGACCATTTCGGTCAGCGTGGGTCAGACAGTATCGGCCTGCCAGCTCGTTGGCGCTGTAGGGCTGACAGGCCGTACGTTCGGACCGCACGTCCACTTCGAGGTCTACCCCGCAGGTGTCACACCAGGCGATGTTTACTCGGCGGTTAACCCGGTTCCCTGGCTCAACGCCCACGGCCTCAAGCCATAATGCGTGACTAACTAGCTACAGCTTTTCCAGCGGCGCATACCGCAGGGCGAGCCGCTTTAGCCCTGTTGACCCAAAATCCACATCGGCCATCGCCTTGTCGCCCTCGCCCGAGGTCGCGATGACTTTGCCCATCCCGAAGGCGGTATGCAAGACCCGGTCGCCAGCAGCCAACGATGGGATGTCTCGTACCCGCGGCTTGGCGCCGTATCCCACTCTGTTCCGCCATTCCTGATTGGCTGCTGTAGCGGAGGTGTTCCGCCAGCTGGTCACAGCTGACTCGGTTCGCCGCCAGTCGATCAGTTGGTTCGGCACCTCATTGAGGAACCGACTGGGCGGATTGTGCTGCGGCGAGCCCCAAGCAGACCGGGCGATGGCGCGAGAAATATAGAGCCGTTTCCGAGCGCGGGTGATGCCCACGTACGCGAGGCGCCGCTCTTCGGCAAGCTCCGCGCCGCTGCGCTCTTCAAGCGCGCGCTGATGCGGAAAAACGCCGTCCTCGCAACCGGTGAGAAAGACGGTGTCGAACTCCAAGCCTTTCGCAGTGTGCAACGTCATCAAGGTGACGACACCAGCATGTGCTTTATCCGGATCGTCCGGAATCTGATCAGAGTCGGCGACGAGCGCGACTCGCTCGAGGAAAGCACCCAAAGAGGGGTCTGGTTCTGCCGCCCCCGCAGCGAGATCTGCCTCCGGATCGAGCGCAGCTGCAACGTCGCCTTCGGGATCGGTCGGGGCAGCGGAGTCATCTGACAACTCCAGGTCGTCGAGTTCGTCCTCCGGCACACTGAGTGTTGCCACTCCGCTAACAAACTCGCGCGCGACGGTGATCAATTCTTTGAGGTTTTCCAACCGAGTCTCATCTTGCGGATCGGTGGAGTCATGCAACTCCGCGAGGTAGCCCGACTTGTTCAGGACGCTCGTCAGGATGGCATCGGCGGGCATTTCGGCGGCCACCATTGCCTCATGTTCGTCGAGAAACTTTGCGAACGCCTTCAACTGGTTCATCAAACGCGAGGCGAGGCCAGGAATCTCGTCAACCCGACGCAGGGCGTCGCCGAAGCTAATGCCCTCCCGCGTCGCCAGGTCAGCTACGGCGGTCTCCGCCCGATCACCGATCCCCCGCTTCGGAACATTCAGGATGCGACGCAGCGAAACATCATCGGTCCGGTTGGCGATGGCTCTCAGATAGGCAATCGCATCACGTACCTCACGCCGCTCGTAGAATCGGACACCACCGACAACCTTGTATGGCATACCGGCCCGAATGAACGCTTCCTCGAATGCCCGGGACTGAGCGTTGGTCCGATAGAACACGGCGGCGTCGCCATAGCGGTGACCTTCGGCCTCATTGAGCCGGCGAATCTCCGAGGCCACGAACTGAGCCTCGTCATGTTCGCTGTCCGCGACATAACCAATGAGCTGCTCACCATCTCCCGCATCAGACCACAGGTTCTTCGGCTTCCTGTTGTCATTCCGCGTGATGACGGCGTTAGCGGCATTCAAGATCGTCTGAGTTGACCTGTAGTTCTGCTCGAGCAAGATCACCTTCGCGCCCGGAAAGTCGTACTCGAAGTCATTGATGTTCCGGATCGTTGCGCCACGGAAGGCATAGATCGACTGATCCGAATCACCCACCACCATGAGCTCCGGTGGGTCAATAGCAACGACATTCGGATCAGGGTGCCGATCGGCCGCACAGAGTTCACGGATGAGTACGTACTGAGCATGATCGGTGTCTTGATACTCATCGACGAGCACGTGCCGAAAGCGGCGCCGATACTGCTCGCGAAGATCAGGGAATGCCTGCAGTAGATGCACAGTGGTCATGATCAAATCATCGAAATCCAGCGCGTTCGCGGCAATCAGGCGTCGCTGGTATTCCCGGTAAGCCACCGCACAGCTTTCCTCCTGCGGCGTCCGCGCTCGGGAGGGTGCGGATTCATAATCGACGAGTTCGTTCTTGCAGTGCGACACCCAGTTCATGATCGCCCGTACGGGGAACCGCTTCGGATCAAGATCAAGATCATGCGCTACTAGCTGCATCAGCCGCTTGGAATCCGCATCGTCATAGATCGAGAACGTCCGAGACATATTGAACCGGCCGATCTCCGATCGCAGGATGCGCACACAGGCGGAGTGGAAGGTGGAGACCCACATCAGCTTGGCCCGGTTGCCGATGAGGTCCATCACCCGGCCCCGCATCTCGGCAGCTGCCTTGTTGGTGAACGTAATGGCGAGAATCGAGCCAGGGTGCACCTTGCGCTGGCTCACCAAATAGCAGATCCGGCGCGTCAACACCCGGGTCTTGCCAGAACCCGCGCCTGCCACCACGAGCACCGGGCTGCCCTCGTGCAGCACCGCCTCGCGCTGCGGAGGGTTCAATCCCTCGAGCAGCCGCTCGGTCGTCAATGCCGCATGGGGGCGGGCCGGCCTGGCCTCCGTCGTACTCGTCATCGCTCAGACCACCTTAGTGGCGTGCCACGACATGCATCGCGCCTTGAGGCTGTCGAAGTCCACCCGCGCTACGACGAGCAGACCGCTTCGCCGACTGCAGGAGCTCGCGGCCGGCGCTACACCGAACCCCATCTAATGGTCCGCAAGCGACGAAGGAGGCGAATCTCGCGGGCTGCCGTCAGAGTGCAATCCCATACCGCGCTATGACGAGCAGACCGCTTCGCCGACTGCAGGAGCTCGCGGCCGGCGCAACACCGAACCCCATCTAATGGTCCGCGAGCGACGAAGGAGGCGAATCTCGCGGGCTGCCGTCAGAGTGCAGTCCCATAGCGCCAGCGTAAATTTGGGCTATGCGGCTGCCGCCGATCTCGCTTAAGACGTTGCTCAAGCGCATGGTGCAGGCCGTCCTCGCAGTGCAGGGAGCGACGCTGCTGGCCCTCGTCATCGTCGACCACCGGCGTAAGAAGCTTCGCAAGCCTGCGACGTTTCCCCGTATCCCACCTCGCTCGGTGACGGTCGGCGGATCAGAGGTTACGGTCTACACCTACGGTGAAGATCTTTACCGTGACATGCTGAACGCCATCAGCAAAGCCAAGTCGCGGATCTTCTTCGAGAGCTTCATCTGGAAGAGCGACACCGTTGGACAGGCGTTCAAAGACGCGCTGATCGATGCGGCGAATCGCGGAGTCAAGGTTTATGTGGTCTTCGATGAATTCGCCAACCTCGTCGTACCGCCCTCATTCTTCGTCTTCCCCAAGAACATCGCGGTACGCCGTCATCCGCTAATGGTGTCCGGCTTCCGGTTCCCGCGCAACACCGGTCGCGACCATCGAAAGCTGCTGGTGGTCGACGATGTCGCGGCGTTCCTCGGGGGTTACAACATCGGCAGCCTGTACGCCACAGACTGGCGTGATACTCATGCCCGGCTCACCGGCGACATCGTCTGGGACGTTCAGAACGCATTCATCGACTTCTGGAATCTGTGGGCGGGGCGGCGCCGAGCCGCACTGCCCGACTTCGGCAGCGCCACCTGGCAGGCCGACATCCGGATCCACCGGAACATGCCGCGCAACATGGTCTATCCGATTCGGGGCATGTATCTGCACGCCATCGACCGGGCCTCTCACAACATCTACATGACACACGCCTACTTCATCCCCGACACAGACATCTTGTCTGCCCTGGTCCGCGCGGCGCGGCGAGGCGTGGACGTTCGGATCATCATCCCCGCAGAGTCCAACCACATCGTGGCCGACTGGTTGTCTCGCGGCTTCTACAGCCACCTGCTCCGGAGCGGCGTCCACCTACTGCTGTATCAGGGCGCCATGGTGCACGCGAAGACGGCCACTGTTGATGGGCAGTGGTCGACAATCGGCACTGCAAACATCGATCGGGTAAGCCTGCTTGGCAACTACGAGATCAACATGGAGGTCTTCAACCGCGAGGTAGCCAGGCAGATGGAAGAGATCTTCGCAATCGACTCCACCAACACCGTTGAGCTGACAATCGAGGACTGGGAGCGCCGGCATGCCATGGTGAAGTTCTCCGAGACCGTCTTAACGCCGCTGCGCCCCCTGCTTTAGCAGCGGGGAGTCTCACAGCCCCAACTGCTGATCCGAGTGATCAAGCCTACGTGAATGTAGCTCTCTGACACAGCCAGATCTAGGTGCGGAGGATTAGCTCCATGCGGCGGGATTGGCCACCAACGCGGCAACCGGCTTTGGCATCTCGCCGGAAACCACATGCGCCAAACTGACGCCCTCCAGAATTGTGCGCTCTGAGGCTCGCAGCGCAATCCAGACCTCTTGCAGGGCGGCAGCGGCCCCAACGTAGGCCAGATTCTCCGGGCGGCTGCCACGTACGTTGGCCAACTCGCCGTCCAATGCCCGGATCACATCCGCAATGCTGATCTCCTCCGCTGGCCGGGACAGTCGATAGCCGCCCTCTGGACCGCGTTGGCTCCGCAACAGGCCCGTACGCCGCAACTCACCCAAGATGCTTTCCAGGTATTTGTTGGGAATGTGCTGCGCTTCGGAGAGCTGCTCCACCGTACGCGGCGCATCGGCGGCGGCGAGCTCCGACATCGCCCGCAGTGCATAATCCACACGAGCTGAAAGCCTCATCCGAACAGACCTTCTGCGGCACCGTAATCTTCGGTCACAACCTCACCCCACGATCGACCTTACTGCCACAGCACGGCAACTGCGGCATTCGTGATCGTCAGACCGCCGATCAATCCCCAAAGGCCACGTGGGATTGCAGCGAACTTACGGTTCTTGGCTACCAGCACCACGATCACCGCGGTCATCAGGAGCTTGATCGCTATCTTGACGTGGTTCACCGGATTTGGCCCAATCTCCTCCAGTACGACCAGCGCAAGACCAGTTATCAGAAGCGTGAATGACCCGTTCAGCATCGACGCATTGATCTCGGGCTCCTTCGACCTGATCTGAACAAGAAAGCCGCCGAACAAGGCGGCAAAGCCGATCAGGTGAATCAGCACCAAGATCTGCTGCGCCAGCTGCATGGCCCGACACTAGTGGCCGGGTTAGGTGCAGTGTGGTATCTCTGCTCGCGCGGCGACCCGACGCCTACCGACCCCGGCGGAGAGCGTGGAGTTGCTTAAACGAGCCGGCGATCAGTAGCCCAGCGGGTTAGTTGATGGCGGTTGGAAAGCTGGAGCTTGCGCAGCACGCTGCTGACGTGGGTCTCGACTGTCTTGATCGAGATGAACAGCTCCTTGGCCACTTCTTTGTACGCATAGCCACGTGCGATGAGCCGAAGCACCTCACGCTCCCGCTGGGACAATCGGTCCAAATCCTCATCCACTGTTGCAAGATCAATGGACCCCGAAAAGGCGTCCAGCACGAATCCTGCCAGCCGCGGCGAAAAGACCGCATCGCCCTCGGCGACTCGACGAATCGCGTCGATCAACTCGGTACCACTGATCGATTTCGTGACGTAGCCCCGAGCACCGGCCCGGATCACACCTATGACGTCCTCGGCAGCGTCAGAGACTGATAAGGCAAGGAACTTCTGGTCGGGATTCTTCTCATGGACCTTCCGGATGACCTCAACGCCGCCCCCACCTGGCAGGTGCACGTCGAGCAACACCACGTCAGGCTGCGTCTGCAAAATCACTGCGATAGCACGGTCGGCATCGGCAGCCTCACCAACGACGGCTACCGAGCGGCCGATCTCTGCCTTGACGCCGGTGCGAAACATCGCATGATCATCGACGATGACGACCCGATACGGCCCCCGCGCGGCCGACGCGCTTTGCGAGTTCTGCGTATTCGTGGTTTCGGTCATCTCTTGATCTCCAGTCGTACTTCGGTGCCATCGCCCGGTGCGGAGCGAATCGTTGCAGAGCCGCCGTGGCGTGCCATGCGATCAATGATGCTGCCCTTGACGCCTAAACGGTCCTGGGCCACAGCCTCCGCGTCGAAACCTTTGCCACGGTCCCGGACGAATACCTCGACGGAGTCCTCATCCACCTCGGCGTAGACGTCGATCTTGTCGGCACCGGAGTGCTTGGCGGCGTTGACCATGGCTTCTCGCGCGGCGCGTACCAGCGCTTGGATGGACTCAGAGGTGTCGCAATCGCCAACCGTCACAAGTTCGACCGGTACGCCGCGCTCGTCCTCCACCTCCGCGGCGGCAGCCGTGAGTGCAGCCTTGAGCGTCGCTTCGTGCAGCTCATCGCCGTATAGCCAATTGCGCAGCTCCCGCTCCTGCCGACGAGCCAGCTGCTGTACGGCCTTGGGGTCGTCAGCTTGCCGCTGAATCATGGCCAGCGTTTGGAGCACAGAGTCATGAAGGTGCGCCGCCATATCCGCCCGAGCGTCCGCTCGAACCCGCTCAGCCCTCGCCTGGTTGAGGGCCGTACGGGATCGGTGCAACCAGGGTGCCAGCACTATCGCAACACCCGCCAGTGCCAGCATCGTCATCGCCATGACATCGGGCAGCTGAGAGATCTGACCTCGCTGGGCGAGCACAATGCCAAATGCCGCGCCGACGAGTCCCAGACCGACGATCACTCGCACCAGCGACGGCCAGCCGCCGCGGGCCACGAAGGGAGCAAGCCACGCCTTGCCGCCGGCCTCGTCGCGCCAGCGCTTCTGCTGCGCCGAGTCGGCCTGGCGCCAGACCAGCGCAGCTCCGGCACAAGCAAAGGCCACTGGCCAGAACAGCTGCGAACTAACGCCCACTCCGGTGTTCTGCATGATCCACAGCAGGCCGACTCCCAGAGCGATGAGCGCCAGCAACATGCCCCAGTCGATCCGTCGCTTGGGTTTGCTCTGATCCCGCATGCCTGCCCGGCTCGCAGACTCCAGACCGGGAGCCTTGAGCGTGGACTCGGGCGGTAGCAGTAGCCATAGCGCGCCGTACGCGATCACACCGATGAACTGAAAAGTCGCCAAGGCGACAAAGGCGACTCTGACCGCCATTACCGGCCAGCCCAGATGCCGAGCCAACCCCGTACAGACTCCGCCCAACCACGCACCCTCGGTTACTCGAGTTGCCCGGGGCCGTTGCTCAGAATCTTCTTGATCCGCGTCCGAGATGTCCCTCAATGCTGGCAACGCTGCCGTTGCCGCACCTGATTCAGCACTGGCGACGGGCAATTCCGCAGCCTCAGCATCGGCGCTCGCCTGCTGTATGCGCGGAGTCTCGACGTGGTGAGTGTCAGGCTCGAGATGACTCGAGTCCGTGGCTGTCATGATCTCTCCACTCTCACACGCGCAGTGGCGTCCGACCAGCAGGGCCGTCCCCCACTTTTCCCCGAGCCGAAAGAACTCAGACGTTGCTGCGCCGCGAATGGTTCCCTACTTCACGCCAACTGCCGGGAGCATTGGGGGACGTCCCTGATAGTTCGAGGGTAGTCCGCTCGGCAGGATGGACCGCATGAGCTCAGTCTGGACGATCCGCCGCAGCGCGACGGACGCCAAGGTCGCCGGCCTGTGTGGCGGCGTTGCGCAGCACTGGGGCATTGATTCAGTGCTCGTCCGAGTCGGCTGGGTTCTGCTCGCCCTGAGCGGCGGCATCGGGCTGGTTCTCTATATCGCAGGTTGGTTGCTGCTTCCGGTCGAAGGCCGGGACAAGGCGCCGGTCGATGATCTATTCGGCGAATCGGTCCGGCGCTGGCCTCGCGAGCTTTGGATCACGCTCATCGTGATAGCCAGCCTCGCAATGCTTGCGATATTCGGCTGGCTCAGTCCGTTCACCATCGGACCAGCAATCGTCATTGCGGTCATTTGGTACTTCGGTTTCTACAAGGGCCGCCAGGACAGGGGACCGGCTGCGGCGGTGCCACCACCATCGACAGCCGATTCCGATTCCACTTCGACGCAGCCCGTACTCCCGGAATTCATGCAATATTCCGGACCCGCTACCCCGTTCACCCAAGCCGCCGAAGCATGGCAACGCCGGATCGAGGAACACACTCGGCAGGTTGCCGCCGCTACCCAAGCGTCCTTCACGCCGCATTCGGAGTGGCCAAGTCCCCCACCGGAGAATCTGTCGCAAGTGCCGGCGGATTCACCGCCTGCTGCGCACGACGCCTTTCTGGCTGAACCCGATCCGGCGGGCCTCTACGTAGAGCCCGCGCCGGCATTGCCGGTGAAGATGTCCCAGACCCGGTCAGCCAAACGACTTCGCCTGGTCTGCTTGATCGTTCTGGGTCTGACCCTCTCCGGGCTTGGGATCGCCCAAGCAGCGGGGGTCGCACTCCCGCTGGCCGGCTACCTGGCGGCCGCGTTGCTCGTAATCGGCTTGACGCTGGTGGCCGCTACCTGGTTCGGCATGGCGCGTGGTCTGCTGCCGGCGGGAGTGTTATTGGCGATCGCCGTTGTGATCATCACCGCAGCAGGACCAGCAATACGCGTACCCGTTGCTGCGACCGCAACCCATACGTACACCAGCCTCGCTGAGCTGCCGGCCGGCGATTCAACCGATGTCGGCACGCTTTCCGTCGATCTCAGTCGGCTCGCAGTGACGAGCGACGTGACCTATGCAGCGCATATCGATCTCGGCCAGCTTGTCGTCAGAGTGCCGGAAGATACGACCATCCTGATCAACTACACAGCTGATCTTGGAGCAATTCGCGCGTATGGTGCGGAGGTTAAGGCGGGCTCTGACCTGGCCGGCGAAATCAAGGATCCGCAACCAATGCGGCCGGGACAGCACACGTTGACGCTCAATCTGTCCGTAGACGCCGGCAACATTGAGGTGCAACGATGAGAAAAACCTACGACGTCGTTGCCTTGATCTTCGGCCTGGCACTTAGCTGCGTGGCCCTCGGATCGCTGTGGCTAACCTTTGTCGGACCTCTGAACTGGCAGGTGATCAGAATCGTGGCTCCTATGGGTCTGGTCGCAGTCGGTGTTCTCGGCCTCGTCCTTTCTCGGAACCGTCCTTAGCTATCCCCCAAGTGAAAGGTGTGTCATGAGCAGCCCATACCCGCCGCAAGCGCCCAAGAGACTGGAGCGGAGCAAGTCCAACCGTGTCCTGGGTGGTGTCTGTGCTGGAGTCGCGAACTACCTCAACATGGACCCCACGCTAGTGCGGGTGCTTACCGTCGTGATCTCACTGTTCACTGGCGTTCCGATCATCCTCTACATCATCGCGCTGTTTGTCGTGCCTGAAGAGGGCTCGCAGCCCAACCCGCCCAGCTATCCCCCGGTCGGCGGCCCACAAGGGCAGACGACCGGTTTCTCGGGAGCGCCGCAACAGACTGGTCAACCCGCGTACGCCCCACCTGCGACATCGACGCCTCCGCAGCAGTCTCAGGCAGCCGGGCCGGTCTCAGCTGAGGACTCCGTTTGGGGTAGCGAGGGCGCGCCTTGGGAGCAGCGCCAGTCGGAGCCCACGGCAGCACAGCCGCAATCTGTATCCGATTCCGAGCCGGTCGCTCCATCCGAGCCCGAGGCGCCGGTGGCCCCAGCGGCTCATGAAGAGGACGCAACCGAGTGGGCAGCCGAGCCAGAGGGCCCCGAGGCGCGGCCCGCAGGAGCGGAAAGCTCCCAGGCTGAAGGAGCGACCGGTACCGAACCTGGCAATGAGCCTGAGGGCGGTCAGCGGACGGACCGGAGTTGAGCTCAGCGCACTAGTTCTGGAAACACCGTTATTGGGCGGCGCGTACCAGGTCGACGAAATAGCTATGGATCCGCAGGTCGTCGGTGACCTCGGGATGGAACGAGGTGGCCACTACGTTCTCGTGACGGACGGCAATGATCTTGGAGTCATTCAGACCTGGTGGCACCACGGCACCTAGCACCTGGACGCCATCATCAATGCTTTCCACCCAGGGCGCCCGGATGAACACTGCGTGCATCGGTCCGCCGTTGATGCCGTCAAGATCAACATCAGTCTCGAAGGACTCGACCTGACGACCGAAAGCGTTGCGGCGGACGGTGATGTCGAGAGTGCCGAAGGTTTGTTGATCTTTGGTGCCGTCCAGCACGTTCTTGGCAAGCAAGATCATCCCAGCGCAAGAGCCGTACGCCGGCAGCCCGGCCTGCAGCGACGCAATCAGGGGTTCGCGTAACCCGAAGATCCGCGAGAGCTTGTCGATGGTGGTGGACTCTCCTCCGGGCAGCACGATCCCATCGAGACCCTCCAAGTCCTCCGGGCGACGTACCGGTCGGACGTCGGCGCCGCACGCTGTTAGCGCGCGGAGATGTTCCCTTACATCACCTTGCAGAGCGAGGACGCCGATGACAGGTGGGCGGCTCACCAGCCGCGCTGGGCGAGGCGATGGGGCTGCGGAATGTCGTCTACGTTGATGCCCACCATCGCTTCGCCAAGCCCTCGGGAGACCTTCGCGACCACGTCAGGATCGTCGTAGAAGGTGGTCGCCTTGACGATGGCCGCGGCCCGCTCGGCCGGGTTGCCGGATTTGAAGATTCCAGA
>DATDKX010000433.1:0-2641 GCA_036519615.1 Propionibacteriaceae bacterium | reverse complement strand
CCGACGTGGGGAGACGGCCGGCTGGTGATCTTGGGCACCGAGGGCTACATGGAACTCCGCAAGTACGTCGACGTGGCCGGTCGCCCTGGAAAAGATCATCTCTTCGTGGTCGATGGTGACAGCACGGAGTACATCGACTGTTCCGATGTCGAGCTCAGCTACTACGCCGACCTGGTGCACGACGTGATCAACCGCACCGAGACAGCCTGCCCCCAGAAGCACACCTTCGAGGTAATGCGGCTGGCAATCCGCGCCCAACAGAGCGCGACGATGCTGGGATTTGCCAAGTGAATGGACCGACTGACAAGGAAATGCTCCGGGTCGGAATCGTCGGATGTGGCTCGATCGCCCGTGCGCATGCCCTTAGCTACCAGAACAATCCGCGCGTCGAGTTGGTTGGCGTCGTCGACGTCGACCTCATACGTGCCGGTGAGTTTGCCGCCAGCCACGGGACCGCGGCGTACGGTTCGTGCCGTGAGCTCCTCGATCACCAGCCTGATCTCGTGTCGGTCGCCACACCTCCCGGGAATCACACGGAGGTCGCCGTCGAGCTGCTCGAGTCGGGCTGCTCGGTGCTCCTGGAGAAGCCACCGGCCACGGCGTTGGCTGACATGGACGTGCTCGCCGCCGCCGAAGAGGTGAGCTCGGGCTCGGTCTATGTGGTGTTCCAGCACCGCCATGGATCGGGCGCGCGACGGGCCCACCAGCTGATGCGTTCAGGCGCGTTAGGCACTCCGCGGGTCGCTGTCTGCGAAACCTTGTGGTATCGCCCCGACAGCTACTTCCTGCCCGAGTGGCGCGGCAACTGGGTCGGCGAGGGCGGCGGCCCTACGCTCGGGCACGGCATCCATCAAATCGACCTGCTTCTCCACCTCATGGGCGCGTGGGAGACCATCGATGCTCGTGCGGCGCGGATCGCTCGTCCCGTTGAGTTCGAGGACGTGTCGCTGGCCATAGTCATGTTCGAAAGCGGCGCAGTTGGGACGGTCGTGACTAGCCTGCTCTCCCCGAAAGAGCTCAGTCGCATTCGGGTGGATACCACCGGTGGCACGCTCGAGGTCAATCACGTCTACGGCTACAGCGACGCCGACTGGTCCTGGACGCCCGCGCCGGATGCGACAGCGGCGGCCAGTCTTGGGCGTGATCCCGGTCTGTGGAAGGACGATGCCGCCGGACATTCGGGGCCGGCGGGCCGTGGCGACGTGTGGGCCGCCTCCGCGGGATTGGACGTGCCTAGCAACCACGCGGCCCAGATCGATCAGTTGGTCGACGACCTGCTTGTCGGCCGCCGCCACGACACCACGCTGGCCAGCACGCGTCTAACGATGGAGTTCGTCAGCGCACTTTATGCATCGTCCATCGAGAGTGAAACCGTTCACCGGCGGGATCTGACTCCGGGCCATCGCTTCTATCACAGCCTCGATGGTGGGCTGCCCGCCGATGCGATCACCGCTCGACTGACTGCGGGCCGGTCATGAGCCTCTCCCCTGCGGAAAGCAGTCTTAGTGCGGGACACCGCTCAGCGGGTCCCCCTTCTTCAATTCGCGAAAGGCAGTCCTGTGACCTCAAAACGACGGTATGTAGTGGTCGGAACCGGCCATCGCGTTCAGATGTACCTGGACGCCATCGCCGGCGACCACCGCGACGAGGCCGAACCAGTCGCTCTCATTGAGCCGAATCCGGGCCGGTTGGCGGTTCATCTGAAGTGGCTATCCCAAGCAGGTCTGGACATCAACGGAGTCGTCACCGGCGAGCCGGAGGCATTGGAGCGGATTCTCAGCGAGACCAGGGCCGATCGGGTGATCATTACCTCGCCCGATTACACCCACGCCGAACTGATCGTGCGATCACTCGATGCCGGTGTCGACGTGGTAGTCGAAAAGCCGTTGACGATCAATCCGGAAAGCACCCGGCAGATCGCCGAGGCGGTCAAACGTACCGGTCGGAAAGTCGTGGTGACACACAACTATCGCTATTCGCCACGGAACTCCGCGCTTAAGGAAGTGATCAAGAACGGCTCAATCGGCACGCCGTTGTCTGTGACCTTTGAATGGGTGCTCGACACTGCACACGGCGCCGACTACTTCCGTCGGTGGCATCGGGACAAGTCCAACTCCGGGGGCCTGCTCATTCACAAGGCATCGCACCATTTCGATCTTGTGAACTGGTGGCTCAGTGACTCTCCAGAGCAGGTGTACGCCCGCGGCGGTGTGCGCTTCTACGGAGCCGAAAACGCGGCAGCTAGGGGGATGTCGTCGCGGGCCGAGAGAGGCACTCATGAAGGTGATCATGACCCCTGGGAGCTGGATCTGAATGAAGACCCGCGGCTCAAGGCGCTCTATCTCGACAACGAGTCCTACGACGGCTACCACCGTGACCAGGACGTGTTCGGACCAGGTGTGACTACCGAAGACAACCTTGCAGTGATCGTGGACTATGCGCGGGGCGCCACTCTCAGCTATGCCCTCAATGCCCATTCGCCCTGGGAGGGATACCGAATCGCCGTCAACGGTGACGAGGGCCGGGCCGAGCTCGAGGTCGTCGAACGGGCGGCCGTGCTCGTTGACGCGGACGGCAAGGTAGTGATCGACCCGAGCGCCGTCCCGGAGTCCTCATCACGGACCGGCGGTGAGCGCCTTAC
>DATDKX010000432.1:0-6684 GCA_036519615.1 Propionibacteriaceae bacterium | reverse complement strand
AGACGATGAGCCGACGTACCCGTGGGTTCATGGGCCCAGAATAGGGCGGCCGTATCCCTTGCGGCTGCTCGCGCAATACCGACGCTCGCAGCCGAGGAGATACGAAAAGCACCGCAGCCTCCTCTGCACTCGATTACGGTGTCAGTCATGGGTGAACTTCGCTTGTATGCCATTGGCATCGAGGAAGTTCGCAGCATGTTCGGAGCCCCGCCGCAGGTGGCCGAACACCTCCGTGCGGTCGCACAGCGAGCCTTCGCTCCGCCGAGTATGGAAGGTAGGGGCGGCCTGCTTTCCAAGCTCGGACCGATCTTCAAACGGGTACCGGCAACACCAGTGATCTCGCCCACACAACCCGAGCCGCACGACGTGGAAGTGCTGCTCGCGGGCGCGTACGTGCCACCGGATCGGACTGGAGCGACCTGGCGGTTGTTAGAGACCCTGGTCCAGGGCATCGCCTGGGGCTCCACGCGTATGGGCATGACTGCGCAGCAGCTCGATGATCTCGACTTCGCGCTGGCTCGTGGCGGGGCGCCGGCTTCGGTCGGCCTGCGCCACCTGCTGAACAGCACTCTAAGCCTGAACCTGATTCCTGTGAGCGGGCTGAAGGTCGGTTGGCATCCTCACCAGAAGGCGGTCGCTATGGCGGCGGCCTACCGGTCCGCTCTAGCGGACGTCGAAAGCGCCGAACAGCGCAACATGATCAACTCGCTGGCCATCTGGCTCGATGGCTTCCTACCCTGGGCGCAGGTGGCAGCGTCGCTGGGCCGCCCGGTGCCTGATCTAGTCGCTTTCTGGGCCAGCTGACCCACTGATTCGGAGCGAGATGGCCCGCCTCTGTTTCAGGCTCCCGCGAAAGGTCTACATAGGTTTCCGACGGGCGGTTGAAGTCTGCCCCCAAGCTAGGCGCTGGCGATCACTAGGACCAGGTCGCCGCCTTCCACCTGCTGTACGTCGGCGAGGGCGAGCCGCTTGACGACACCTGACACCGCGGCGGTGATCGCGGCCTCCATCTTCATCGCCTCGATCGTTGCGACGGTGGCGCCAGCCTGAACCTGATCGCCCTCGTTCACAGTGATAGTGACCACCCCGGCGAACGGAGCGGCCACGTGGCCGGGGTTGTTGGGATCCGCCCGCTCGGCGGTCTTGACATCGACCTTGATCGACTTGTCACGTACCCGGATAGGTCGCAGCTGCCCATTGATGGTGCACATCACGGTACGCATGCCGCGCTCGTCGGCGTTGCCGATGGCCGACAGCCCGAGGATCAGGCTGACTCCCCTGCCGATCTTTGCGACATGCTCCTGACCCGGCTGCAGCCCGTAGAGAAAGTCCAGGGTATTGAGCCGCCCGACATCGCCGTACGTCGCCCGGGTCGCCAAGAACTCCTTGGTCGGCCCAGGAAACAGCAGCCGATTCAGCGTCGCTTGGCGTACCTGACCCTTGTCATCAAGATCAGCTGAGTCTTCCGGTGAGAGATCGACATCGCGGACCGGCACCGTACGCCCCTGCAGGGCCTTGGTCCGGAACGGCTCGGGCCAGCCACCTGGCGGATCGCCCAGCTCCCCGTTGAGGAAACCGATCACCGAGTCCGGAATGTCGTACTTCTGCGGGTTCTCAGCGAAGTCATCTGGATCGGCGCCAACCGCAACCAGATGCAGTGCAAGATCACCAACAGCCTTCGATGAGGGCGTGACCTTGGGCGGCCTGCCCAGGATGCGGTTCGCCGCGGTGTACATCGCCTCGATTTGCTCAAATTTCTCGCCCAGCCCCAGCGCAATCGCCTGTTGGCGGAGATTAGAGAGCTGACCGCCTGGGATCTCGTGATCGTAAACCCGGCCGGTAGGGCTCGGTAGCCCCGACTCGAACGGCGCGTACACCCTGCGCACCGCTTCCCAGTACGGCTCCAACTCCATCACCGCGCGCAGGTCGAGATTGGTCGGCCGCTCGGTGTTCGCACACGCCGCCACCAGAGCTGAGGCCGGCACCTGGCTAGTGGTTCCGGCCATCGGGGCGCTTGCCACGTCGACGGCATCCACTCCGACCTCGATAGCGACGAACAACGTCGCTAGCTGGCCACCCGCGGTGTCGTGGGTATGCAGATGCACCGGAAGGTCGAAGTTCTGCCGCAGTGCCGCAACCAGCTTCCGCGCCGCGGGCGGACGCAGCAGCCCAGCCATGTCTTTGATTCCGATCACGTGGGCACCGGCATTCACCATCTTCTCGGCCAGCCGCAGGTAGTAGTCGAGGGTGTACAGGTCCTCGCTGGGTGAATTGAGGTCGCCGGTATAGCAGAGCGCGACCTCGGCGACGGTGCTGCCGGTCTCGCGTACCGCCTCGATCGCCGGCCGCATCTGTTCAACGTCGTTGAGCGCATCGAAGATGCGGAAGATGTCGATACCGACTTCGGCCGCTTCGGCCACGAACGAGGTGGTGACTTTGGTCGGGTAAGGCGTGTAACCGACCGTGTTGCGGCCGCGCAGCAGCATCTGCAGGCAAAGGCCTGGCATGTTGTACCGCAGCGCGGCGAGGCGTTCCCACGGATCCTCGGCAATAAAGCGGAGCGCCACGTCGTACGTAGCTCCGCCCCAGCACTCGACCGAGAGCAGTTGCGGTGTCATGCGGCCGACGTACGGCGAAATCCGGATTAGGTCCTTGGTACGGACACGGGTGGCCAGCAGCGATTGATGGGCATCACGGAAGGTGGTATCGGTGACCTCGATCGGTACTCGTTGCCGAAGGTCCGCGGCGAAGGCTTCCGGACCAAGATCAAGAAGTCGCTGCCGTGAACCTTGGGGAGATGGGACGGTGATATCGATGCCGGTCGGTCTCTTGAGGCCTGGATCGAGCTGAGTTGGCGCTGGGCCGTGGGGTTGATTGACCGTTACTTCAGCCAACCAGCGCAGCAGCTTGGTGCCGC
Source organism: Propionibacteriaceae bacterium (assembly GCA_036519615.1). Lineage (GTDB taxonomy): Bacteria > Actinomycetota > Actinomycetes > Propionibacteriales > Propionibacteriaceae > Microlunatus. The sequence continues at coordinate 3,767 of DATDKX010000432.1, read as the reverse complement.
GGTCGGCTGGGGCGTGGGCGGTCAGTAGGTCGGAACGCTCCTCGATGAAGGACGTCGAAACATCGCCAGCAATAAAGTCCGTATCTTCCAGAACCGCTTGCAGGAAAGGAATGTTGGTGCTCACGCCGCGAATCCGGAACTCCGCAAGTGCCCGGCGTGCCCGGGCCACTGCCGCCTCGAAATCCCTGCCATGGCAAATGAGTTTGACCAGCAGCGAGTCGAAGTATGCGCTGATCTCGACACCGATGTCGACCGTGCCGCCGTCTATGCGCACCCCCGCGCCGCCGGCGGAGCGGTAGGCCGTGATAGTGCCGGTGTCGGGCCGGAAATCGTTGGCTGGATCCTCAGTCGTTATGCGGCACTGCAGCGCTGCGCCGTTGATCCTGATTACTTCCTGCGAAAGATCAAGATCAGCAAGGCTTTCTCCCGCTGCAATGCGCATCTGGGCCTGCACAAGATCGACGTCGGTGATCTCCTCGGTGATGGTGTGCTCGACCTGGATCCGCGGATTCATCTCGATGAAGACGTGCTGGCCGGCACGCTCCCCTTCGGTTTCCACCAGGAATTCGACGGTGCCCGCATTGGAGTAGTTGATCGACTCGGCGAACCGCACCGCGTCATTGCACAGCGCCTCACGCAACTCGGCCGAAATGTGCGGAGCAGGCGCGATCTCAACGATCTTTTGGTGCCGCCGCTGCACCGAGCAATCTCGCTCGAACAGATGGATCGTGTTGCCATGCGTGTCGGCTAGGACCTGTGCCTCAATGTGGCGCGGCCGGCCCACGGCTTGCTCAATGTAGGCGGTCGGGTCGCCAAATGCGCCCTCGGCCTCCCGCATAGCGGCACCGATAGCTTCTCTCAGCTGCTCGGGGTCGCCGACCCGGCGCATGCCTCGGCCACCGCCCCCGGCGACCGCCTTCACAAAGACAGGAAAGCCGATCGCTTCAGCCCCTGCGATGAGCTCATCCAGATCCGCAGATGGCGGCGTCGACCTGAGCGTTGGCACACCCGCAGCCCTGGCCGCCTCAATAGCGCGGACCTTGTTACCGGCAAGTTCGAGCACCCTCGCTGGCGGGCCGATGAAGGTGATGCCGACGTCTGCACACGCGCGCGCCAGCTCCGGGTTCTCGCTGAGGAAGCCGTAGCCGGGATAGATCGCGTCTGCCTCGGACTCCTTGGCGGCACGCATGATCTCGTTGATATCCAGGTAGGCCCGTACCGGATGTCCACGTTCTCCGATCAGATACGCCTCGTCCGCCTTGATCCGATGGATGGCGTTTCGGTCCTCGTATGGGAATACCGCCACGGTCCTTACGCCCAGCTCGTATGCCGCGCGAAAGGCCCGGACTGCGATCTCACCGCGATTAGCGACCAGTACCTTGCCGAACATGGCTCGAATCTAGCGGCAGATTGTTACCGCAGCGAGACAGTGTCAGATGGGCATCGGGGCCAGATCGGCAGCGGGGCTAGACGGGCATCAGGCTGAAGCGGACGGTCACATGGCCTGAGACGGTCTGCACAGCGGGCTCGAAGTCGAATGCGGAATCGTCTGCTCCCTTCGCCATGGCGAAGGCTCGCATTTCGCGTACGCCGGCGAAGCCGCCGTCGAGATCGGATACCTCAACAAGGCTTGCCACGGTGGTACCGAATGCGGCCGCATAGTCGTCCGCGCGACGGCGGGCGTCGGCGATCGCCGCGAGCCGGGCTTCCCGGAACATCTGGTTGTCGGCACGCAGTGACCACCAGGGCCCATCGATTTGGCTGTTGGGCAGTGTCGTGAGCTCTAACACGAGGGAAGACAGCGAGTCGAGATCGGCGATCACGATCTGTGTTGTGAAAGTGCCCTGGTAGCCGGTGATTTTGCCTGGGGTGCGGCGGTTGAAGACCGGTGAGACATGCAGCCCGCTGGTGCTGGAGCGCTCGATTGCCGCTTCAAACCGATGCAGCAGCTGCGAGACGGCGTTCGAGCCCTCGGCGAGTTTCGATCTGGTTCGCTCCGATGAATCCCCGGACGCGTGCAGAGTCAGCGTGAGCGTCGCAAGATCCGGCGGACTCTCCAGCTGAGCCTCGCCGCGTACGGTCACCAGAGGCCCCGTAACCAAGCGCCCAGGCCCGGTCGGTTCGGTCATGCCAAGACCCTACGTCGCCGTATGTGCCGTGAGCTTGTCGCCGTCCTGAGAGGACTCAGCGCCCATGCTGTCCATGCTGTTTGCCGCGCGCCGTCAGCTCAGCGCGTTGGCTCCTGCCTCCGCTACAGCGTGATCGTTCTCTACGCTGCTTCCGCTTACGCCGATCCCTCCCACGATCTCGCCATTGAGCCTCAGAGGGATGCCGCCTGGGAACGTGATCAGACCACCATTGGAGACCTCGATGTTGTACAGCGGGCCACCCGGCTGTGATAACGCGCCGACGTCTCCGGTGTTCATGTCGAAGAAGCGCGCGGTCCGCGCCTTTCTTATGGAGATATCGATGCTGCCCAGCCAGGCGCCATCCATTCGGGCAAAGGCCTTGAGGTTGCCACCAGCATCGACGACGGCAATGTTCATCAAGGTGTCGATCTCGGTGGCTTTCTTCATTGCCGTTTCCACCAGAACTTGCGCCTGCGCCAAGGTGATATCACCCATTGACTTCTCCGTTCTCAGAATTCGATGTCATCGAGGACATCATGCGTTGATCAAACCGTGTGGATCGAGGACGTATTTCTTCGCCGCACCCTTGTCAAACTCGGCGTAGCCCCGTGGTGCGTCGTCCAGTGAAATCGGTGTCGCGTTCACGGCCTTAGCGATCTGCACCCGATCGTGCAGGATGGCCATCATCAGTTGCCGGTTGTAGCGCATGACCGGGCATTGGCCAGTAACGAACTCATGTGATCTGGCCCAGCCCAGGCCGATCCGGATGGACAGTGCCCCCTCCTTGGCAGCCTCATCCACAGCGCCAGGGTCGCCCGTCACGTAGAGACCGGGAATGCCGATCTTGCCGCCTGCGCGGGTGACTTCCATGACCGTGTTCAGGACCGCGGCAGGCGTCTCGGGTGCATCGGGAGCTTGCCCGCGGGCTTCGAAGCCCACGGCGTCAACAGCCGAATCCACTTCGGGCTCTCCGACGATCTCTGCGATCTGTTCTTTCAGATTGCCCTGCGAAACATCGATCGTCTCGCACCCAAAGCTGCGGGCTTGTGCCAACCGTTCGGTGTTGAGGTCGCCGACGATAACGGCCGCCGCACCAAGGAGCAACGCCGAGGCCGCTGCTGCTAATCCGACCGGTCCGGCGCCGGCGATGTATACCGTCAAGCCAGGTCCGACACCGGCCGTGACGCAACCGTGGAATCCGGTAGGGAAAATGTCGGACAGCATGGTGAGATCGAGGATCTTCTCCATTGCTTGATCTTTGTCCGGAAACTTCAACAGGTTCCAGTCGGCGTAGGGCACGAGCACATATTCGGCTTGCCCGCCGACCCAGCCGCCCATGTCGACGTAGCCATACGCCGAACCGGGACGGTCGGGGTTCACGTTCAAACAGACGCCCGTCTTGCCTTCCTTACAGTTCCGGCAACGGCCGCAGGCAATGTTGAAAGGCACTGAGCAGAGGTCACCAGTCTTGATGAACTCCACATCGGGTCCTACCTCGACGACCTCGCCAGTGATCTCATGACCTAGCACAAGTCCGGCCGGCGCTGTTGTCCTGCCGCGGACCATGTGCTGATCGCTGCCGCAGATGTTGGTGGCGACCGTCTTGAGGATCGCCCCGTGCCGGACCTTGCGGCCGAT
>DATDKX010000431.1:0-2967 GCA_036519615.1 Propionibacteriaceae bacterium | reverse complement strand
ATCGGAACGCATCTGCGTCCGACCACCCTGGCATTCATGGGCTGGTTCGGCCCGCGCGGGCTCGCCTCGGTCGTCTTCACACTCCTTGCCCTGGAGGAGATCGACCCCAGCGGCGGCGGTGGGATGCTCCTTCAGACCGTTACATGGACAATCCTGCTCTCAGTGGTGCTCCACGGCATCTCGGCGTCGCCGCTGGCTGCCCGGTACGGGGCTTCGATTTCGAAGGCAGGCGACATCCCGGAGAAGGCGCCCGCAGGTGAGCCTCAGATCCGGCTTCGGGACCTTGCGGGACGCCACCACCTCGAAGAGCAGCAGGCACGAGTAACCTCATGAACTGCGATTGTGAGTTGGCAGCAGGTCTGCCGCGGCTCGAGCAGAGCCAGCGACATCGGCTAGTCCGTCGCTCACGTCTGGGTGGTGAAGCCATCCGGGCGTCAGCTTTGGATGCATGGGGTTCTCAGCGCAATGGCCTCGGTCAACTGATCGGGCTGGGCATTGCTGCGGGAGGCGCGCCGGCCGCCGCTCTCTGTTTTCCTTGGCGGCTTTTGTCCTGCCATGCTTAGATTCGCCCGGCTCCGCCCGCCGTGCTGGCGTGATTGCCAGATCGGCAAACCGGAGTGATGCGTCAACTTCCTCAGCATTTCGTATTCGTCGGGGTTCCACGTTCGAATGCCATACGTGGAACACGTTCGCCTGTGGTATTACCCGGCACTACCAATTCGTCTAGGCAATTCGACCCATTCACTCTGAGCGCGAACGGCTAAGCAGTACGGTCAGGTTTGCTCGCGGATCTTCTTAATGAGTTCCTTTGCTGCCAACGTCAGATGGTGAAGGCTTCCCGTCGAGGAGAACCCCGACGGGTCGACCGACATCTACGTCGGACCCAACGCTCCCGACGGGAGGACCAACAACTGGCTCCAAACCATTCCTGGCAAGGGCTGTCCTCATTGCCCACGACGGCCGGGTCGGCTGCTACTCCTCCTTCGTGAAGGACAGCCGGTTGCACCTCGTCTACAACTTCCTCGGACGCGACTTCTTCACCGTCGTCTCCGACACTGAGGTGCCGGTCGGCGACGTCGCTCTCCGCTACCACCGGAACCCACCGGTGAGCCGGACTTCCCAATCCGAAAAAGAGCCCATCCGCCAACGGCCAGCTGTACATCGACGGGAAGCTGGTCGGAGCGGTCGACATGCCATACACCGTTCCGAGAATCTTCAGTACCGAGGGGCTCACCTGCGGTCACGATCGTGGCAGCCGCGTCGCACCCGATGACTACTACGATGGCTTCGCCTTTACCGGCACTATCAAGCGGGTGACCATCGACCTTTCCGCCGATCTCATCGTCGACAGTGGTACCGACATGAAAGTGGCGATGGCGCGCCAATGGATACCCCCTCCTGGACGATCTCATCGATCAATGGCAGGCCATGGGCAGCGCGTCGGACTGCGGTGATCTAGCCCGTGTGGGCGTGCGACGCAAGGTGGCTGGTGACGGTGCCGCGTATGCTGATGGCCTCCTGCTGGGAGTCAGAAACACCTCAGAGCTAGACCAGGACTTGGACCCTGGGCTAGGCCTCCTCGCTGGCCAATTCGGCCTCTGCCTCGGCTTCGGCCTCTGCCTCGGCGACGGCGACGTCGATCACGAAGTCGAGCGTCTCGGCGATGTTCCCCGCCGCTGACACGACCCGTGGAGCGCCGACAATAGGTGCCACGGCGACCAGCACGCCCTGCACATCCTCCAATGTCACCCCAACATCGGCGGCCGTACCAACATTTACCAGGTAGGACATCGCCGGCGCATCAACCGCGACAAGTGCGGCCAGGCGGGTGAGCATGTGCTCACGTGCCTCCAGGCTGCCGTGATTCACCGACGCCGCGGTCATCTCGGAGAGGGTGTCGAGTACGGGGGTGTCCTCAGACATCGCAGAACCTGCTTTCTGGGAGACGCTCGGGAGTCAAGCCGGGGAATTGTCGTCCAGCCGGTGGACAAGTGGAGCTTGACAGCAGCGAACCCGGGAGCGCATCACCCGTCACGGGTGATCTTGGTCATGCTTCGGCTATCTCGAAACCCGGTGGGGATACGCCGGCTGGGGCGGAGGAGCCGTGGCCGGGCCCAGTCCACGGGCCGGCAGCCCGGATGCCCGAGGCGCGACCAGCGGTTTCTGGAACGGACCGGTTGCGAGGACGACCGCGCGGCACGTCAGCGTCTCGCCGCCCGTTCTTACGACCCAGCCAGCGCCTGAGTCGGCCGTGGCGACGGAATGGACCTCTAGGTGCTCGCGAGCCGGGGGCCGAGTGAAGCGCAGCGTACCGCTCGATCCGAGCGAGGACCTCGGAGTAGTGGGCGAACCCGTCCGGGTCCGGACCGTCGTAGGCGAGCCAGGAGAGGCTCAGCGACTAGTTCGGAACTGGAATGCCAGGGACCCACCGCGAACGGCGCGCCACTGGACCTCGATGCTCATGCCGTCCCTGGCCTGCTCGCCCGATCAGATGAAATTAAGGTCTCGTGCGCGCGTGTGCGCATTCCGCCTTCACGGTGCTATGGCGCCGCTGGTCGCAATGCTGACTTTCTCCGCCGTGAGTGACTTCCTCGCGAATCACGAATAGATCCTCGCCGCAGCCCCGGCCAGCATAGCTTCACTGCCCCGCCCGGTAGGTTCGCCCCGCAGCGTCCGCCATCCAATCGAAGGAGCCCTATGACCGCGCCCGTGCCCAACGAATCCCCCGCCCTGCCCAACGAGGATCTCACCGATCTCCTGAGCGAAATCCGCCTGCTGGTGCCCGGCACCCTGATACTAGTGGCCTTCCTGATAGCCCTGCCGTTTAATTCGGGCTATACCACGATCAGTCGGCTAGACAACGCAGTATACGTAGCGTTGTTCATCTGCGCGATGATCAGCCTGCTGGTGTTCATCGCCCCGGCGGCCCAGCACCGGCTCATGAGCCCCCTGACCGACCGGGCGGCC
>DATDKX010000430.1:0-8706 GCA_036519615.1 Propionibacteriaceae bacterium | reverse complement strand
CGTGGAGGTCTTTGTCGAGGGGGTCGCGGCCGGCTTCGGTACGCAGTATCGCGACGCAGGTGTCGGCGGCGCCGTCCCAATCGGGGTAGAAGTCGTGGGCGGCGTCAAGGTTCAAGAAGGTGAAGCGGGCGAAGTTGGGCTGCCTGCCTGCGGCCTCGTAGAGGGCGGCATGCATAGCCCGGCCGAGGTGGTTACTGGCGAGCAGGTCCATGCGGCCGTTGCGGATAATCGCGGGGGCGGTGAACTTGTCGAGCACCCATTCCAGGGCAGGTCTGGGTGTCCAGCGCTTGCCGGGGCGGCGGCGGGGTCGCATACCGGCGCTAGTGCCGTCGGCAGCATGGGCGAGGTGGAACAGGTGGGCCCGTTCGGCGTCGTCGAGTTGTAGGGCGTGGGCGATCGCGTCGAGGACGGAGGCGGAGACGCCAGCGAGAGCGCCGCGTTCCAGCTTCGAGTAGTACTCGATGCTGACCCCGGCGAGGGCGGCGACCTCCCCGCGACGCAGGCCCGGCACTCGGCGGCTGCCGATCTCGGTCAGGCCCGCCTGCTGCGCGGTGATCTTGGCTCGCCGCGAGATCAAGAACTCGCGTACCTCTGCGCGGTTGTCCACAGCATCGACGCTACGCCGGAGGCAGCGTCGGCTGGGATGCCCTATTGGTACACGTTGGATAGAGACCCCCAGGATTCGACGAGGTCAGTGGGACCTCCCCGATGGGCCACGAGTACGTCGGCATCGTCGAGGACGTCGGGACTGAGGTCGCCACGATAAAACCGGGCCAGTTCGTGATCGGCTCATTCTTCGCCTCCGATAACACAGGAGTGGATGATGCAAGCCATCCGCTCCGCTCGCGACGGCGGGCACGTCGGCTTCGTCGGCGTTTCTCATGATGTGCAGCTGCCCGGTGAGGAGATCTTCTTCTCCCACGTCCACCTGCATGGCGGCCCTGCCCCGGTGCGCCGGTTCCTGCCCGAGCTGATCGACCTGATCTGGAACCGTACGATCAAACCTGGCCGGGTCTTCGACCTCGAGCTCCCGCTCGAGGAGGCCGCCGAAGGGTATCAGGCCATGGATCAGCGCCGAGCGATCAAGGGTCTTCTTCGCCCATGAGCGATACGAAAGCGAGCCCAGTACCTGATTTGGGCTATTCCCTCGACTGCCTCGGCGGCGAACACACGTAGCGGGCGCGAGCTAACTTGCCCGTACCTGGGCGAGGATGGTGTCCGCCACTGCATCAGCTTCGGTTTCGGGTAGCCAGTGACCGGCGTCCAGCTCGACAACTTCATACGGCCCCACGACATAGTTGGCAGTCAGCTCGGCGGCAGTGCGGGCGAGGGCGACGTCATGCCGGCCCCAGATGTATGTGGTCGGCACCTTGATCCGTCCCACCGGCGACCGAATCGAGAAGGGAATGCCGCGATACCAGTTCAGGGCCCCGGTCAGGGCGCCGGGCTCGGCCATTGCCTCCGCATAGCGATCGACAAATTCATCCGGCACGCCGCTGTCGCGCAATGATTTCGCGAGCGTACGCCCGGTAACCGACTCCGGCAGTGTGGGCAACTGGAAGAGTGCCATGTACCAGGAGAGCAAACCTTGCTTGCTGGTCCAGAGCGACTTGAGAAACGCCGCTGGGTGCGGTGTCGAGAGGACTGTCAGGGAAGCAATCCGGTCTGGATACCAGCCCGCCGCACCCCAAGCCTGGTTACCGCCCCAATCATGACCAACAAGATGAGCTTGAGTTAGGCCTGCCGTGTCTAGCAAGGCGATGACATCAGCAGCGGTGGCCTCGGTCCGGTAGTCGCGTCGTCGAGCCGGTCGAGCGGCGGCGGTGTAACCGCGTTGCGTCGGAGTCAGCGTTCGCAGCCCTTCAGCATTGAGCCGGCTTGCGACGGCTTCGAAGCTGGACGGTTGCTGGGGAAAGCCGTGCAGCAGCACGACTGCCGACGCGTCGGCCGGTCCCGAGTCGATGACGTCAAAGCGCAAACCGGGGCGCAGGAAGTGATCCATGGCTCCACCCAATCACTAGGCGGAGGTGCAACGATTCACCGACAGCCTCAGTGCAGGCTGGCTTTTAGCAGGACTACCAAGAGTCCGAGCGACGCGCCGATGGCAGCGCTCACCAAGCTGCCTCCCAGGCCGAGTCCGCCGCGTCGGCCTGCTAGGAAGCTATAGATGGTCAATAGGACCGTGCTAGCGATCACGGCAATCCAGGCACCGGTCCGGAGTTCTATGCCGACGAGCTGGATTACGATCAAGATGATGGCTGGCACGCTAGCCGCAGCGAGGATCGGCCACGTTTCTGCGAGCGCCTCTTTCAGCGCATCCACTGGATGCGTGCGGTGTTTGACGGAGTCACCCAGAGTCCGCGCATGGAGGTGCGCCAGCCAGTAGATGAACGCGGTGCCGAGAATGGCAATAACGAGATGCGTCTCTTCCAGATGCCCGGCTGCAGCTGCTATGACAGCAGCTGACACCACAGTCCCAGTGATGACCCCTTCGCCATTGATCATCCCGAGTGGGTCGCGTTCCCGTTCCACATGGGGCGCCGCGTGGCCTTCTTGGCTTGTCATTTGCCGGTAAGTCAAATCCAAGCTCGGGTTACCGTCAAGGTTCGACTGAACGCGATTGTCAGCTCGCCGATTTGTTCAGGACGCCGGTCAATACGCTGGGCCGGTCGGTCATGATGCCGTCAACACCGAAGCTCAGCAGCCGCCGCATCGCTGGTTCGTCGTCGATGGTCCAGACGTCGACTCGGAGGCCACGGTCGTGCGCCTTGCGGACAAATCGGCGCGTCACGACGGGCAAAACGCCTTTGTACTTCTCCGGAGGCTGCAGTGCCTGGAACGGCGCGTCGTACAGGGCGCCAAGGTGCAGCACATGAAGGATCCAATAGATCAGCAGCTCAACGGTCGAGGAAGCCGTGGCAACCTTCCCTTCACTGACTTTCCGGAACCGCGCAATCGTGCCGCGATTGTCTGAAACCACTAAGGTGCGTGCTGTCGCCCCGGCCGCTTCAATCTGGCGGAATACCGCCTTCTCAATGCCGGAACGCCCGCCCTTGATTTCGATATTGAACGGCGCTTCGGGAAACGCCTGGTACAGGGCTTCCAAGGTCGGAATCTTCACGCCCTTGGCTCGCCACGGGAACGTCGAACCGCCGTCAGTGCTAAAGCGGTACGCGGCGTCAAGACTCTGCAATTCCGGAACAGTTTTCTCAGCGACCGGTCCGCTGCCATCGGTTGTCCGGTCCACGACCGCATCATGAATGACGACAATGGTGCCTTCTGCGGAGGCGTGCACGTCACATTCCACGACTCCGCCGCCCAGGGCAAAGCCTTCGCGGAATCCCTCAATCGTGTTCTCAGGGACGACTTTGGCCCCGCCGCGATGGGCAAAGTTGATCGGCCAGCCGCGCGGAGTCGGGGGCTTTGGCGTTGCATCACTTTTCGCCGTAAGTCTTCCGACTGCGTCGGGCACCAGCGTGCCCACCAATGCACCCAAGATGAAGGAGCCCGCGCCGAGACGAATTTCCCAGATGTTGTCGGCAACGATGGGCGAATCTCCCTGCTGCTTGATGATTGCGTTGCTCATGCTGGAGCCTTTCGCGCTGGGGTGCCCTAGAAACTTACCTGCACTGCGAGCGTCGGCCGCGCGAGCAGTGCCTTCAAACACAGAGCCCCCAGACTTGTCACGGCATGGCAAGCAGGGCTCGCCGCTCGTAACCGCCAAGCGTCGCCCGGTCAGCCGCAGTACCTGATCCCGTACGGCCGGGCTGAGACCTCGGGTGCTATCGCGGCGATGGGCCTGCGCATGCACCCCCGCGATCCCCTTCCGCGCCGGCCGTGCCGATCGCATCGATCTGGCGTACGCCCGGTTCCAGCCGTGGGCCGGGCAGGTGAATCAACCGTGGGCCCCGTTGATCATGAGGACGAGAACTGGTCGCTCTCCGCCGGCTTGGCGTCGGGCTGGTTGCGACGTCCACGGGGCCCATCGCCTCTCAACCTAGTACGACACCCGATCGGTTATCCTCACATGCTCCTCACAGGCAACTCCGAGCTGCGTCATGAGTTGGCGGGATGTCCTGGCACATGTCGGCACAAGCATAAGAGGGAGGGCCTGGTTCATGATCACATCGGAGGAATCATCGGACCGCAATGGTTGCCCAGCTTGGGCTCAGCCAGATCGCCGCCGGTCGATTTCGCGCAGACTCGTACGCTCGACTCTCGTCACAGCGGTTGCCGGCGCAGCGTTCCTCTCACCCCTCGCCGGATCCGTCGCTCTGGCGGAAACGTCACCTAACAATGTCGCCTCCGGCGTCGCCGTCGATTGGCGGCAGCCCTGGGAAGGCCGGGCCGGCTACCCAGCGGCCACCGCGGTGTCGAGTACAGCGACCGCAGCGCAATCCAAAGGCGTCGTGCTGATCAATACGGTGTTGCCGTACGACAATGCCAGCGGAGCGGGCACCGGAATGGTGCTGACAGCCTCGGGCCAGATACTCACCAGCTACCACGTCGTAGAAGGCGCCGGCACCATCAAGGTCACTGTCGCCGAGACCGGGAAAACGTATCGGGCCACGGTGGTCGGGAGCGATCAGACAGCCGACGTGGCACTGCTCCAGTTGCAGGGCGCCAGTGGGCTTGCCACTATCAAGATCGACAACGACGCGACCTCCGTCGGCGACAAGGTCACCGCAGTGGGCAACGCGGGCGGCACTGGCACGCTTACCGCTGCCAAGGGGACGATCGTGTCGCTCAAAGCTTCGATCACGACAGCTGCAGAAGGGCCAGTGGCCTCAGAAACGTTGACCGGGATGATCGAAACCACCGCCGATGTGGTGTCGGGAGACTCCGGCGGCCCGTTGTACGACGACGATGGTGAGGCGGTCGGCATCGATACCGCCGCTTCCAGCGGCGCCGAGATCGACGGCTACGCCACTCCGATCCAGCGCGCTCTCAGCATCGTGCAACAGATCCGGTCAGGGAAGGAGAGCAGCACAGTGCAGGTTGGACCGGCGCCCTTCCTAGGCGTCGAACTGACCGATGCCTCCTCCTATGAGTTCGGCTATCCGGGTGCGGCTATGGAAGAGCCTTCGGGTGCAATGGTTGAGGACGTCGTCAGCGGTACGGCGGCGGCCGAGGCTGGCCTCGAGGCGGGCGATCAGATCACTGCGCTGGGCGGCCAAGCCGTGACGTCAGCCGAAGACGTCGCCGCCCGGCTAGCTGATCATGATCCGGGCGACCGCATCAAGCTCGCCTGGATCGACCAAGCAGGTAGTGAGCAGGCGGCCACGGTTACCCTCGGTGCCGGTCCGGTGGCCTGAATGAAAAGTGGTCACAGACGGCGCGTGAAACCGTCAGTTCCTTGTCGTTTGTGACCCCTTCTCGACTGGATGCGCGGCCATCGATCATCAAGCAGCGTGATCAGGAATACAAGCCGGTCTGAGACCTCCGTTCAGCTGCGCCAAGATTCTCGTACCTGGGTAGATCAATGGCGTCGGCCTTGCTGAAGACACGCTCCATCAAGAGCCGCATTGGCCAACGCTGCGACCAACGCATGGAGGCCCATCCCATGACGATGCGCAGCCTACTTTTCGGGGCGTAGCCATTCGCGCCGCCTGGCGGGAGTTCTTGGGCCTGCTGAACGTACGAGCGCATCCGGCTTTCGTAGCGCTCGAAAGCACCGCGGATCACAGCGTCATCGGGCGGCGTCATCGTGTCGCGTGCGGTTGCGAGCTCGCCTGCCAAGACGTACGCGCCGACGAGGGCAAGGCTGGTACCCAATCCTGTCAGCGGACTCGGGCAATATCCGGCATCCCCGAGCAGTACTGCGTGGCCTCGCGACCACCGATCCAGCTGAACCTGTCCCATCGACTCGAGATAGAAATCAGGTGCAGTGCGGGCCGCTCGCAGCAGCCGCGGCGCCTGCCAGCCGGCATCGACGAAGTGACGCTCCAGAAGGTCGAGCTGGGCATCCACATCGTCGCGGTCGAATGACTGGTCTGATCGGACGCTGAGTCCGGCCTTCTGTTCGGTGGGGAGCCTGCCAGGCCGGACGGAGACCACACGACCCCGCGGAGCGTTGTACATGAGGTACCAGTCATCGACGTCGATCTCGGCAGGAATGGTGAACCAGGCATTGAGTAGACCCAATGGACGGAACGCGTCTGGCTGTGTGCCGAATGCCAAGCCGCGCACCACCGAATGCAGCCCGTCGGCGCCGACGACAAGATCAAAACGACCTGGCGCCGCCTTCTCGAATATGACCCGGATGCCATCGCTATCTTCTTCGAGTGCGGTAATCGTGTCATCGAATAGATAGCTGACACCCGGCCGAGCCGCCTCGTACAAGATCGCCGCGAGATCGCCGCGGAGGATCTCATCTGCAGACACGATGCCTCGTCCGCCGAAGGCATGCACCGACATCTCGGCGCGATGCCGTCCCGATGCGTCGACCCATGCGATGCCTCGCTGGTTGACGCTCGTGGCGCGAATCTGATCGAGCAGACCCATGCGTTCCACGACAGTGCGACCCGCACCACGAAGATCAACAGCTTGCCCGCCACGACGTGGGGCAGGTGCCCGTTCCACGACGGTGACGCCAAAGCCAGCTTCGCGTAGCCAGTACGCAGCAGCTGTGCCAGCTATGCCGGCACCAGAGATGAGCACCTCTTGAACAGTCATGGAATCGGAGCGTACGCCGTACGCGCAAAGAAAACAAGGTTGAGCAGATGTTGAAATGTATGTCGTGCACTAGAGCACTGGCGAGATGCGGTAGCTTTGAACTATCGCTCGCCTGCTATAGGTTAGGTGTGCCCAAGTGCACTAGTGCAGAAGGATCGATGAACCAGCTGGTTGGTACACCGTCGACCAAGATCACCGCCGAGATTCGACGCCAGATCCGATCTGGAAAGCTCGCGCCCGGCGATCGGGTTCCCTCTACCAGGGAGATCACTCGACGCTGGGGTGTCGCCATGGCAACTGCCTCCAAGGTGCTAGCTGCCTTGAGGCAGGAAGGACTCGTCCGTACCCGACCCGGCGTGGGCACGGTGGTTGCCGGAGCTAGCCCCCCGCGCCCGAGGTCTAGCGCCCGACCGCGAGATCCCGAAGCTGCGCTGAATAGAGAACGCATCCTAGCGGCTGCGATCACGGTCGCCGACAGAGAAGGTTTGGGCGCGTTGTCGATGCGCCGGATTGCGGCCGAGCTCAACGTGGGCCCGATGTCGCTGTATCGCCACGTCCGCGACAAGGACGACCTGCTCAACGGAATGATGGATGCGGCGTTCGCCGAGTGGCGGGTCTCGCCTCCGCAGCGAAACGACACCTGGCACGAGATCCTTGCCGAGGCGGCTCGTGAGCTATGGCAGATCTTCCGCCGCCACCTATGGCTAGCACCGGCGTACTCGCTGACCCGGCCATTGGTCGCGGCTAGCGGACTGGCGTATACCGAGCATGTGCTCGCAACCTTGCTTAGCCGGGGAGTTCAGCCGGCGACGGCTTTCTCGATGCATTTGATCTTGTTCAATTACATCCGCGGTTTCGCGACGAGCCTGGAGATGGAGGCGACTGCGGAGGCCGACACCGGTGTGACAGCGGACGAATGGATGGATGTCCAAGAGCCGGCACTGGAGACAGTGCTCGCTGATCAAGACCTGCCGGCGTTCCGGGCGGTTCTGGAGTCATTCGAGCCAGACGGCTTCGACATGGATCTGGACGCGCTCTTCGAGGCCGGGCTCGGTTACCTGCTCGACGGTTTCGGCAGGTCGACTTGATGCATGAGTTCGCCAGTCATACAGATCGAACGCGACGCGAATGGCGTCGCTCAGTTGGGCCGGAATCAGCGTTTGGCTCATGATCATATGAGCTGCGAGCCCGGTGGTCGCAGCAGGTAGGTGTCCATTACCCAGCCGCGAGCTGCGCGGACGGCGGAGCGCCGGCTTCGGATGTCGTCGATGACTTCGCTCAGCTTGCCTGAGACAAGTGCTTCATCGTCCAGCCCGAGTTGGGCACCCCAGTAGATCATCAGGTCAGCGAATCGCTCGACCAGAGCGCCACACGCCAGATCGCCGTCGAGCATGACGACCACGTCGCCGAGAGCGGGGGAGTACTCCGCCAGCAGCCGCCGGCCGGTCGTTACGTGGATAGGCTGGCCGACCCTATTCAAGATGATCTTGTGCCGGGCCGCGAGCAGCTGGATGCTACTAATTCCTGGGATGACGCTGAGTTCAAGATCAACGCCAAGGTTGGTCATCGACTCGACAATGCGGATCGTGGAATCGTAGAAGGCCGGATCTCCCCACACCAGAAAACCGATCGTGTCGGCATCGGCCGCCTCAGCGGAAATGACCTCGGCATACCGCTGAGCTCGGGCATCATGCCAGGCCGCTACGCGGGCCTGATACTCCGTGGCGTCACGCTCTCGATCGGGTCCTCGCTCGGGATCAGCTACTTCTACGAACCGATAGTGATCATGGGTGATCAGCCTCCGGCAGAGCTCCTCGCGAAGCTTGATCAGGTCGTGCTTCGCGGCGCCTTTGTCGGCCACCAAGAACACATCCACGCGGTTAAGAGCCGCCACGGCTTCTCGCGTCAGATGATCAGGATTCCCGCTGCCAATCCCGATCACTAGCGTCTCAATGGTCACAGCCTCCCAGCCACCCGAGTACCCGCCAAGAGTAGGTCAAGATCAATATGCTGCTCGACGGCATCGGCGAG
>DATDKX010000429.1:0-12447 GCA_036519615.1 Propionibacteriaceae bacterium | reverse complement strand
CCCTTAGTGAACCCGGCCCATTCGTACGTCTGGAGCGCCCAGTCGGGCAGCGTCGGCGGAGAGGTCATCTGGTTGGTGCTGCGACTCGCGTTCGGCTGCAACGCGCTTGTGATAGTGCTCCACCTCCCGATCCACATCTGCCTCTCCCCAGCCCAGAACGGGTGCGACGAGGTCAGCAACCTCGCGCGCCGCCGACAAACCGCGATCCCAGGTCTCGATGGAGATGCGGGTACGCCGCGCCAGGATGTCGTCCAGGTGCAGCGCACCCTCGTGGGAGGCGGCATAGACCGCTTCGACCTTCAGGTACTCCGGTGCGCCGCCCAGCGGATGGCCGAGTTCTGGTGAGGACTTGATCATGTCCAGCAGTTCGGGCAGCAAGGAGCCGTAGCGGTTGAGCAGATGCTCCACTTGGATATCCCGGAGCCCGGTTTCATCGACCAGCAAGGGCCGGGCATTCCACAAAGCGTGATAGCCATCGGCGCCCAGCAATGGCACGTCTTCGGTGCAGGATGCGGGCACCTTCTGGTCCAAGTCGCGGACGGCAGCGTCAACGGCATCCTTCGCCATCACTCGGTATGTGGTGTATTTCCCGCCGGCGATCACTACGAGGCCACGCACCGGCGAGGCGACTGCGTGCTCTCGGGAGAGCTTGGATGTCGAGTCGGACTCGCCGGCTAGCAGGGGTCGAAGACCGGCGTAGACGCCCACGACGTCGTCACGTGTCAGCGGGTCTGCCAGCAAGGTGTTGGCGTGTCTCAGCAGATAGTCGATGTCGGCTTGGCTCGCTGCTGGGTGCGCCCGATCCAGCTGCCAGTCGGTGTCGGTCGTGCCGATAATCCAGTGGCTACCCCAGGGAATGATGAACAGCAGGCTCTTCTCAGTGCGTGTGATCAGTCCCGTCATGGAGTTGATCCGGTTGCGCGGTACGACGAGGTGGATGCCTTTGGACGCCCGGACTTGAAACTGCCCTCGCCCGCCAAGCATCTGTTGCAGTTCGTCGATCCACACCCCGGTGGCATTGATCGTCTGCTTCGTGCGGATGGTGAAGGTGCGGCCCGACTCAAGATCACGAACCTCGACACCCGCGACTCGGTCGGCTTCCCTGAGAAAGCCGATCACTCTGGTGCTGGTAGCAACTGCCGCGCCGTAATGGGCGGCAGTCCGGCCGATCATCATGGTGTGCCGGGCGTCATCGACCAGACCCTCGTAGAACTTGATCGAGCCCACCACACTCCGCCGATTCGCGGATGGAAACGTCTCGAAGGTGCGCTTCCGGCTCAGGTGGCGCATGTGATGCGGCACTCCTCGGCCTGCGCCCATGAGGTCGTACACGCCAATGCCGAGACCTGCGTAGCCGCGGTCGGCCACCGATCGCATCAGCGGGTAGAGGAACGGCACGGGTTTGGCCAGATGCGGAGCCAGCTTGTTGAGTGCCAGCGAGCGCTCCTTGAGTGCTTCGAAAACCAAGGCGAAGTTGAGCTGCTCGAGGTAGCGCAGCCCGCCGTGGAACAACTTGCTGGACCGGCTGGAGGTGCCAGCCGCGAAATCGCGGGCTTCGACCAGGCCGACGCGCACTCCCCGCGTAACGGCATCGAGCGCGCAACCGCAGCCGGTGACGCCGGCACCGATGACCAGGATGTCCAGATCCTCGCTTGCCAGTCGGTCGAGCGCCACCGCGCGGGCGGCGGGTCCGATCGGTGAGGTGGTGGAAAACATCGGAGCGCTCAGGGGTTGACCAAGAATGACCGCTCCGGGTCGTGGCGACCCTCGATCAGCCGGATCGTGCCGGAGCGTGATCGCATTGACAGTGACTGGGTAACGATGCGGTGGCTCTCGAAGCGCACTCCGCGCAGCAATGAGCCGTCGGTAACACCTGTGGCGGCGAAGAAGACATTGTCGCCAGAGACCAGGTCTGTTGTGGTCAGCGTGCGATCAAGGTCGTAGCCCGCATCCACGATCGCAGCCCGTTCAATGTCATTGCGTGCGATCAGCCGCCCGAACATCTCTCCACCGAGGCAGCGGAGCGCGCAAGCGGCGAGGACGCCCTCAGGCGTGCCGCCAACGCCAACCAGCAGATCAACCCCCGTCGACGGGGTGACAGCCATGATCGAACCGGCCACATCGCCGTCGAGCAGGAACCTAATCCGCGCGCCCGCAGAGCGGATTGCTGCCACAAGATCGGCGTATCGGGGCCGATCGAGGACGCAGACCGTGAGCTCGGAAACAGTGCGGTCGGTCGCCTCGGCGATCTTGGCCAGGTTGTCGGCGATCGGCGCATCAAGATCAACGGCAGCCGCTGCGTACCCTGGCACGACGAGTTTTTGCATATACACCGCTGGGCCGGGGGAGAACATCGTGCCGCGGGAGGAGACTCCGATGATGCTCACCGCGTCGGGCAGGCTCTTAGCGGTCAGCGTTGTGCCGTCGACAGGGTCCACAGCGATGTCCCACTCGGGCCCTGATCCGTCACCGACCCGCTCGCCGTTGTAGAGCATCGGGGCTTGATCTTTCTCACCCTCGCCGATCACCACAATGCCGTTCATGCGGACCGATCCGAGCACTGGGCGCATGGCGTCAACTGCGGCTCCATCCACTTGGTTCTTGTCGCCGAAGCCCATGTACCGCGAGCAGTTGATCGCGGCCGCTTCAGTGGCCCGTACCAACTCGAGCGCGAGATTACGGTCAGGATCTGGCGCTACGCCTTGCCTCGTCCTGGGTTGAGTCACCGTTGCCATCTGCCCACTCCTCGTGTCGTCCCTCGTGCCGTGGTCGTTGCGATACCTCACTCGACCTGGACCCAATCCAGCGTGCGTGTCACAG
The DNA here is from genome assembly GCA_036519615.1 of Propionibacteriaceae bacterium. Classification (GTDB taxonomy): domain Bacteria; phylum Actinomycetota; class Actinomycetes; order Propionibacteriales; family Propionibacteriaceae; genus Microlunatus. The sequence goes on along the minus strand of DATDKX010000429.1, from coordinate 9,627 downwards.
CCTTCTTCCAACCCTCATACCCTGCTGCCCGCTCGTCCTCGCTTATTTGCGGAGTCCAGCGCTGGTCTTCCAGCCAGTTATCTCGAAGCTCAGCGGCTGAGGACCAGAACCCTGTTGCCAGCCCGGCGGCGTAGGCGGCTCCGAGCGCTGTTGTTTCGGGCACCACAGGCTTGCTCACCTCGACGCCGAGTGTGTCGGCCTGGATCTGCATGCAGAGTTTGTTCGCGGTCACGCCGCCGTCCACCTTTAGCTCGTCGAGTTGGACGCCGGCATCCTTCTCCATGGCCTCCATCACGTCGCGACTCTGGTAGCAGATTGCTTCCAGAGTTGCGCGGGCAATGTGTTCCCGGGTATGGAAGCGAGAGAGTCCGACGATGACGCCTCGGGCGTCAGAGCGCCAGTAGGGCGCAAAAAGCCCGGAGAAGGCAGGAACGAAGTACATCTGGGCAGCGTTGTCGACCTGGCTCGCCAGCGTTTCAATCTCTGATGCGTTGTTAATGATCTTGAGCTGGTCTCGCAGCCATTGCACGGCGGAACCGGTGACGGCGATCGAACCTTCGAGCGCGTAGACCGGCGGCGCGTCGCCAAACTGGAAACAGACGGTGCTCAGTAAGCCATTAGCTGAGCGGCACAGCTTTTCGCCGGTGTTGAGCAGCAAGAAGTTGCCGGTGCCATAGGTGTTCTTGGCCTCAGCTTCACTCAGGCAAACCTGTCCAACCATGGCTGCCTGCTGGTCACCGAGGTCTCCGCCGATAATGACTTCGCCGCCGAAGGGCCCGTCTGGGCGGGTGCGCTGGTACGCGATGGCGTCGGAAGACGGCACGATGGTCGGCAGCATCGGCCGGGGAATGCCGAAGAAGCTCAGCAGCTCTGGATCCCAGTCAAGGGTCTCAAGGTCCATCAACATGGTGCGGCTGGCATTTGTCACGTCCGTGATGTGTTGACCCCCATCAACGCCTCCGGTGAGGTTCCACAACAGCCAGGTGTCCGTGGTACCGAAGATGGCCTCGCCTCGCTCGGCGGCCTGGCGTACGCCGTCAACATTCTCCAAGATCCACTGCAGCTTGCCACCTGAGAAGTAAGGAGCTGGAGGTAGACCGGCTCGGTGTCTGATCACCTCGCCCCGGCCGTCACGGTCCAATGCAGTTGCGATCTTGTCCGTGCGGGTGTCCTGCCAGACGATGGCGTTCCCGTACGGCTCACCAGTAGTCGGATTCCAGACGAGCGTGGTTTCACGCTGATTGGTGATGCCGAGGCCGATAAGGTCACCTGCCGCCAGTCCACGGCGTGCCAGGGCCTGCTGCACGACCTCCTGGGTGCGTTGCCAGATCTCCCGCGGATCGTGCTCCACCCAACCCGCGTGAGGCATGATCTGTTGGTGTTCGAGCTGATATTTGGCAACTTCGCGCCCTGAGTGATCGAAGATCATGCAGCGAGTGCTCGTCGTACCCTGGTCGATTGCAGCGACGAAGTCGGCCATGGCCGAACACTAGTCCTTAAGGCATCCGCTGGAATATCACGTGCTTTGCCGCGCCCTCGAAATCTAGTTGCAATATGGAGGACTTAGGCTTTTGGCCGTGTCCGTGAGCCAGGCTCCGGGAAATATCGATAGGGACCCGCCCGGATACCCACGAGAGTGGGAAGCTGACGTGCTGCTCGCGGACGGCGGTGTGGCGCACTTGCGTCCCATCCGGCCGTCCGATGCGGAGAGGCTCGTCGCCTTTTACGATCGTGTTTCTGCGGAGTCGAAGTATCTCCGCTTCTTCGCCCCGTATCCGCGGCTAAGTGATCGCGATGTCAGGCGGTTCACTGAGGTCGACTACGTGGATCGGGTGGCATTCATCCTCACCCTCGGCGATGAGATGATCGCCGTCGGCCGTTACGACCGCGTCGAAGATGATCATGCTGAGGTGGCCTTCCTGATTGAGGACGCCCATCAAGGGCGGGGGATTGCCCAACTGCTCCTGGAGCACCTTGCGCAAGCGGCACGAGAACGCGGCATCAACCGATTCGTCGCCGAAGTGCTGCCGGAGAACCGGCGGATGGCCAAGGTGTTCGCGGACGCGGGCTACCGGGTCACCAAGGGTATCGAGGATGGCGTGCTCGCCGTCGAGTTTCCGATCTTGCCTACCGACACCTCCGTCGGCGTTATGGAACGACGGGAACATCGCGCAGAAAACGTGTCGATGCAGCGATTGCTTACTCCGGAACGGATCGTCGTCTACGGGCCAAGTGATCGAATCCAGGGCTTGATCAATTCAATGCTGCGCGGCGGTTTTCACGGCGAGATCATGGCGGTGACCAGCGATGAGTTCGAAGTGGCGGGCGTCACTGCTGCTGCGTCGATCGGCGATCTATCCGGTCGGCTTGATCTGGCGATCGTCTCGGTGCCCACCAGCCAGCTCGGCACGGTTGTTATCGAGGCAGCTCACAAGGGTGCCCATGGCATCGTTGTGCTGACCGGCACCGGCTACGCCCCCGGTGACAACCTTCAGATCATCAATTTGGCTCGGGCATACGGCGTCCGGGCTCTTGGCCCTGATGCACTGGGGTTGATCAACACTGATCCGACGGTTCGGCTCAACGCCACACCTGGACCAATGCCGCGGACCGGGGGAGTAGGCATGTTCTGCCAGTCGGCGGCCGTCGGCGTGGCCCTGCTGAACCACGCCATTCGCAACGACTTGGGGTTGTCGTCCTTCATCAGCACCGGTGATTACGCCGATGTCACGGCCAACGATGTGATGCAGTACTGGGAAGACGACGAACCCACCCGGGTCTGTTTGCTGACGCTCGATTCAATCGGTAACCCCCGGAAGTTCTCCCGGATCACTCGGCGTCTGGCCCGCAAGAAGCCGATTGTGGTGTTTGCGCCGGGCCGCACGCAACGCGCCGATCATGCTGGCGTACGAGGCGGACTCGGCCACGCTCCAGAGGAGGCAATCGATGCTCTCTTCCGGCAGGCCGGGGTCATGGTCGTGCACAGCCGCGGTGACATGATCGACATTGCCAAGATCGCGGCGCGACAGCCGTTGCCATCCGGCCGCAGGGTCGGGATCGTCACCAATTCTCTGACACTCGCGCACCAACTCATCCAAAAGATGGAGTCGGTCGGGTTGCTTCGCGATCCACAGCCGAAGCTGCTCGAGCCCGAGGCGGATTCAGCTGCGTTTGCCAGGGCGGCGCGCGAGGCACTGGCAGATCCGCGTTACGACTCTGTGGTCTGCGCTGCGGTCAACGCCTTCGAGCAGGGCACAGAGGAGGTCATTGTTGGTCTTGAGCAGGTTGCCGCCGAGACCAGCAAGCCGCTGGTTGGGGCGTTTTTGGATTTTCACCCGCCCTTGATGAGCAGCGGTGAGCCGGATACTCCGGGATTGCTGCCGAGGTTTGACGGATCAGTCGATGCCATCCAGGCGCTATCGGCCCTCACCGCGTACGCCGAGTGGCGGGATCGGGACCATGGGGCAGTGCCGATGCTGGAGGTCGACACCCAAGCGGCCAGACGAGTGGTCAACCGCATCCTGGCGGAGCAACCGGGGGGCCGGGAGCTTACCGATGCCGAGACCGCTGAGTTGTTGCAGACGTATGGAATCAACCTCGTGCCACAGTTCGCCGTCTCAAGCTTGCGCGAGGCAATGACAGCTGCCGATCAGCTGGGCTGGAACGTCGTGTTGAAGGCCACTTCCGCAGCCGTACGTGGTCGGCCTGATTTGGCGAGCGTGCATCGAAATATCGACACACCAGCAGAGATGACCGATGCATGGAACGATCTCCGGCAGCTGGTGTGTGAGATCGGACTCCCCGACGCCGATGACCTTGCGGTTGCCAAGCCCGTTGTCCAGGCGATGGCTCTGCCCGGCGTGGCGTTGATCATCACTGGTCGTGAGGATGCCGCTTTCGGCCCGATCATCTCGCTCGGCCTTGACGGGATCCCGAGCGAGCTGCTCGGCGACACCGTCTACCGAGTGCCACCATTGACGACGGTCGACGCCGCCGAGATGGTGCGGGATCTCAAGGCCGCCCCCACGCTGCTCGGCCGTCACGGAGCACCCGGAGTCGACATTGCCGGAATCGAGGACTTGCTGCATCGGGTCGCACAACTGTCTGACGCAATTCCACAGCTGGCCTCGGTGGCGCTTCGGCCCTGCGTTGCCTCAGTCAACTCCATTGCGGTGCTGGGTGCGCGGGTCTTCATAGCACCTACGGCCGATCAACGTGATCCGCTGGCTCGCGTCCTGTAGGTGACGTAGCCGTCCGCAATCGCGCGATGCGTCAGCAGGGCACAAGGAAAGAGCGCAGTTGTCGGTGCTGCGTGGCAGGATGATCGGCATGAGGATTGGCTCCACTAGGAAAGATCTGCGCACCGAAATTGATGCCTGCGGATACTTCCCCGAGTTCGTCGAGGACGCGATGATGCTCGCCCTTGGCGAGGAGGAGCTGGTCGATTTCGTGGTGCACCACGAGCCGACCTTCAATCGCGATGAGATTCATCGCCACGTCACTGTGCTCGCACTGACCTCGAGCCGGCTGGTGATCGGGCATACCGATGATCAGCCTGCCGAGCCGCCGACGCCAGGCATCTACGCAGCCTCCTCGACCGAATCTGTGGCCTTGAGCAAGATCAACACCGTTGCGCTGACCCGCGTCGTTAATCAGCCGGAGGCATACCAGGCCGGTTCGGAGGATGTCTACGAGACCTGGCTGACCGTCGGGTGGGGAGCGGTACGCCGCATCGACCTCGAGTTGGCGACATGTAACGATCCGCAGTGCGAGGCCGACCACGGGTACACCGGAGCACTGGTCGGTGACGACCTCACGGTCCGAATGAGCGCGGCAGCTGACGGCCCTGATCGCGTCGCTCGGCTCGTGCGGTTTGCCAGCTCGCTGCAGCGAGCGGCCGCGGCATGAGCTCACCCTTGCTGGGGAGCTCTTCGCCGTGGGCCGAGCAGCGCTCCAACTCCGACCAACCCAACTCGGACCAACCCAATTCTGACAAATCGATGCCGGCGGGCCAGTCACTACCTGAAATGGTTATTCCGGCGTACCGGTCCACAACGCTTGGTGAGCTGATGCCGAGCATCGGGGCGCACCTCGGAGTGCCAGGTTTCGCCGAGGATGCCTTCCGGCTGCCGCAGTCGGCGCGTTACGTCGTCATCCTGATCGACGGGCTCGGCTGGAACTTACTCCGCCGCGCCGCACGGGAAGTGCCGTACCTGGCCTCGCTGCTCGGAAGCGCACAGCCGATTACCTCCGCAATACCGAGTACCACGGTGACCAGCCTGGCGAGCCTGGGCACAGGTCTGCCGCCTGGCCAGCACGGGCTGGTCGGTTACACCTCCCGGGTGCCGGAGACCGGGGCGATCTTGAACGCTCTGACGTGGGAAACCGATCCAGCACCGACGGCGTACCAGTCCAAACCCACCTTCTTCGAGCGCGCCGCGGAAACCGGGATTGCGGTGACGACCGTTGCCCTCGCGCGATTTCGTGGCACTGGACTTACCGAGGCTGCGCTGCGTGGTGCGACTTTCGTTCCATTTGCCGACGACAGCGCCGAAGACCTTCGGATCGCCTTGATCGCCGAGGCGGCGTTACGCGGTGAGCGCAGTGTGGTCTACGCGTACGAGCGGGAACTTGATCATTGCGGGCACGTGCACGGTTGCAACTCGGCCACCTGGCTGGAACAGCTGGCTCGGATCGAGGCTATGTGTGAGCGGCTGCGCGCCGCCCTGCCCCCTGACGTGACGGTGATCATTACCGCTGACCACGGCATGATCGATATCCCCGCAGACCAGCGAATCGTGGCCGAGGATGATCCTGCCCTCATGGCGGGCGTGTCGGCAATTGCCGGGGAGGGCCGTTTCCGGCAGCTCTATATTGATCATGAGCAGCCTGACCGGGTAGCGGATCGATGGCGAGCGCGGCTTGCAGAGCTGGCTTGGGTACGGACCCGGGATGAGGCGATCGACGAAGGTTGGTTCGCCGCCACTGATGATCAGCTTCGAGACCGTTGGGGACATGTGCTGGTCGCGCTTCGTGGAGACTGGGCGGTGATGACGAGGGCATTCCCGCGCGAGTTCACACTGATCGGCATGCATGGATCGCTGACGCCAGCCGAGATGCTGGTGCCGCTCATCGTGGCTTGAGTATCAGGACCTTCACCAGATGGCTGAGCTGAGCTATTTCACCGGACCGATGGACAGCGGCAAGTCGACATTGGCCTTGCAGTTGGCCTACAACCAATCAGCCACCGGACGGAAGGGTCGGCTCTTCACCAGCCATGATCGCGCTGGTGAATCGACGATCTCCTCGCGCCTCGGCTTGGCCAGGCCTGCAATTGAGGTTAGGAAAGAATTCGACTTCTGGAATTACGTCGTTGCCCAGCTCACGAGCGGGCAACGGATCGACTACTTGGTGTGCGACGAGACACAGTTCTATTCGGCGGACCAGATTGATCAGCTGGCACGCATCGTCGACGAGCTGCAGATCGATGTGTTTGCTGTCGGCCTGCTCACCGACTTTCAAACTCGGCTGTTTGCCGGCTCGCAGCGGCTAGTTGAGCTCTGCGACAGCATCGAGGTTCTGCAAGTGCGCGCTCTGTGTTGGTGTGGTGAACGGGCGACCCACAATGCCCGCACGCTGAACGGTGAGATGGTGCTCCTGGGAGATCAGGTCCTGCTGGGTGACACGATCTCGGTTCCTGATGCAGAACACGGGGAGACGGCCCCGGAAATCGCATATGAGGTGCTGTGCCGCCGGCATCATCGACGCCGACTGACGCGCGCGGCGGCGCGGGCTAGCTTCTCCGAACCGCTTCCACTCGGAGATGCTGGAGCAGTCGACAATGAGCCCACTGATGAGCCCACTGATGAGCCCAATGATGAGCACTGAGCCCGTACTGATCTCTCCTGCCGAGCTGGCCAGCCTGCTCGAATCTGACCGGCCGCCGATTGTCGCCGATGTGCGCTGGACTCTCGGCGGACCGCCCGGCAAGCCGGAGTTCGAAGCGTGCCACATTCCAGGCGCAGTCTGGGTGGACCTTGAGGCGGAGCTGTCTGGACCGCCCGGCGAGGGTGGCCGCCACCCGCTCCCGCTCGTTGCCGTTTTCGAGCAAGCGATGCGTGAGATCGGCGTCTGCGAGGACTCCTTGGTCGTCGCATACGACGCGGCGGCGTCACAGTCCGCTGCGCGCCTGTGGTGGCTGCTGACAGACGCCGGGCATCACAAGGTCAGGGTGCTCAACGGTGGTCTGGCTGCCTGGATCGCCGCAGGCTTGCCTACGGTGTCCGGTTCGGGGACACCGCCAGCGCGAGGTGACTTCATCGCCCATCCCGGCCGACGGGTGCAAGTGAATGCGGCTGAGATTGTCTCCAAGCTGAGAACGCCCGAGGCTCCGACGCTGATCGACGTACGAGCCCCTGAGCGGTATTCAGGTGAGAAGGAGCCAATCGATCCCGTAGCCGGCCATATTCCGGGAGCGATCAATCTGCCGGTCACGGCAAATCTCGATGCCAATGGCCGGTTCCTACCACCCGCCGACATTGCAGCCCGATACACCGCAGTAGGTGGTGCAGACGGCGCGGTGCTCTATTGCGGCTCAGGGATCACTGCCGCACAAGGCCTGTTGGCGCTGGAGTCCGCGGGATTAACGGCGGCGATCTATCCGGGTTCATGGAGTGACTGGATCGGTGACCCAACTCATCCGATCGCCACCGGGACAGAGCCCTGATTTTGGGAGCTGCTCGCGCAATGCCGACGCTCGCAGCCCTGATTTTGGGCGTTGCTCGCGCAATGCCGACGCTCGCAGCTCTGATTTTGGGAGCTGCTCGCGCAATGCCGACGCTTGCAGCTTGTTCAGCTTTGCCGCTTGGGCCCGCCGAACATGATCTCGTCCCAGCTCGGCACCGATGCTCGCTTCCTTTTGACGTTCTTGCGCTGCGGCGCCGTGTCAGGGTGAGCGAGCGACTCAATCTCGAATTCATGAGCCTCGTCGGCCCGATCATCCAGTTGCACTGTGGGATCTGGTGGGCCAGGCTCGTCAGTGCCTGGCAATTCTTCCTCGGCGGTGCTACCAGTGTGCCGCGGCAGTTCCACTGATTCGGGCACCTCAAGGGCCGCATCATCGTGGACGCTTGGCTCGACCGGGTAATTGATCACGATGGCAGGTTCCCAGCCGCCATCGGTCGTGGTCTCGGTCTCCGGCACCGCGGTGGCATCGCTCAGTCCCGCATAGACCCGTGGGGAGTCCTCGGTGTAGCCGTCCTCACCGAGGATCTCGTAAAGCGTTCCCATCGGCGATACGTCGACTACGTCGTCGCTCACTGGCGGCGGGCTGGGAATGCCAGCGACCGGCTGGAGCATCGGTAACACCGGAACTGTGGGCTCATCAGCCTCGTCGGCAGCCGTGACCTCACCGCTCGGTCTGTCATTGGACGACTGATGAACTCTGTCGCTCAGATTGACGGTTGGCTCGGTGTCCCCCTCACTCGAGGCAGACTCCACCAACCAGGGGCGTCCCCGCTGTGGGCGCTTGGCCGCGGGCTGGTCACCGAGCAGCCAACGAGCCTCATCGTTGCCGGCCACGGAGAACCGCCCGCGCAGGTCGTAAAAGAAGATCGCGTGCCGATCCTCTTCATCCAGCCTGTAGTCGGCTGTTACAGCCCAGCGGCCATCGTCCAAGCGATAGGAGTCCCATGTGATGTCGTCGATGTTGACCCGGTGCCCCAAAAGCCACTCAGTGACCGTGATTCGCAGACTGCGGTGACCGGAGGGCTCACTGCGGCGGCGGACTGAGGACGACATCGCCATCGACGCCACATGCTGGCGTTCGGCAAGGACGGGTGTAGCGAAGCGCTCGACGCGATCCATCGGTATGCCTGCAATGCGGGCCACATCTTCGAGGCTCTCGCCGGCCCGGATCCGCGCCTGAATATCACGGGGGGTGAGGGAGGTTTGCATCTCGATCTCCAGTTGTCCGAGCCGTGGCCGATCGCCCCGTACCGCGGCGCGGAGTCTTTCGTCCGCCTCGATGATCAATTCCTCGCCGCTCTCGGTGACCACGATCAAGGACTTCCCATCCGGGCTGAGTCCCACCAGTCGTGCGGTGCGCATCAGTCGCGCGGCTCCTCGTGCGGCGTCTGTTCCCAGCCAACTTACTCTGCCTCTCCTACGAAATGCGGGACCAACTCGGCTCAGCGAGTGAGGCAGGAAACGTGGGATCTTGCCTTGGGTCGTACTGTCGGTCCATGCGCGAGCCTTTTAAGGCCAAGCCAGCCACCCGTGGCGAGCTGCAGGCCTCCGGATATTTGAGTCGCCGCATCAAAGCCGAGCTTCGCGACAACCTGGTGCAACGACTTCGGTCGGGAACAACAGCCTTTCCTGGCATCGTCGGCTTCGATGAAACTGTGCTGCCGGAGCTGGAAAGCGCGGTGCTCGCCGGCCATGATCTGGTGCTGCTCGGTGAACGCGGTCAGGGCAAGACCCGGCTCATGCGGACGGTGGCTGGCCTACTTGATGAATGGAGCCCGGAAGTCGCTGGATGCGAGATCCACGATGATCCGTATGCGCCGGTGTGCCTGCGCTGTCGCGCGTTGGCTGCGGAGCTGGGAGATGAGCTGCCGATCGCATGGC
>DATDKX010000428.1:0-18502 GCA_036519615.1 Propionibacteriaceae bacterium | reverse complement strand
GCACGAGGAGAACTCGATGATCGGCTACCGCGCCTCCCGCTGCCTCTCGCCCGATTTCGCGGACTGCTTCGCCATGGAGTGCGACGCGCCGTCCTATGTCCGCGACCAGATGGGCTTGACCACGTTAAAGATCATGATCCCGTTCGTCGGCACCCTTGAGCGAAGCCGAAGGAGTCATCCGGCTCCTCGGTGAGCACGGACTCAAGCGGGGTGAGAACGACCTGCAGGTGATCATGATGTGCGAGCTGCCGTCCAACGCCGTCATCGCCGACCAGTTCCTGGACCACTTCGACGGTTTCTCTATCGGCTCCAACGACATGACCCAGCTGACGCTCGGTCAGCCGCCGGCTTCGACGAACGCGCCCCTGCCGTCAAGTTCATGCTCTCGGCAGCCATCGCCGCCTGCAAGGCCCGCGGCAAGTACATCGGCATCTGCGGCCAGGGCCCCTCGGATCGCCCCGACCTGGCCGAGTGGCTGCTGGAGCAGGGGATGGAGTCTATGTCGCTGAACCCTGACACCGTCGTCGACACAGGGCTGCGGCTTGGCCGGCGGGTCAACCGCCGGCCGCCGCCCCCATCGCCGCGCCGGTGGCAGGGGTGCGCTGCGGTAAGCGCCGCCCCCCGGTGTCGTACTCGATCACCGTCCGGCTCGATGTCCCAGCCGGTGGGCAGACTGTCAGCGAGCTCACCACTGCCGCCGAGTTACCGGCGGGTCGTCTTGTGACCTCGTCCGCCGTGCCCCTCAGCGTTGCAGGAGCCATTAGCCTGTTGGCCAATCCGGCGCACGATGCGCGGTAGCCGGTTTCGCTCAGGGTCAAGGGAGGACACACACGGCGAGTTGCCGGGCCCACCGGCGCCTCGGTGTCACATGTATTGCCCGCCGTTGACCGAGAAGATCTAGCCGGTGATGAAGCTGGAGTCAGGGTCGGCAAGGAATTCGACCGTGCGGGCGATTTCCTCCCGTTCGCCAAGTCGGCCGACGGGGATCTTCGCAATCACCTAGTCCAGGGCCTCCTGCGGCACGGCCGCGACCATGTCGGTGGAGATGTAGCCCGGGGCCACGTCGTTGACGGTGATCCCCCTGCGGGCGGTCTCCTGGGCGAGCGACATCGTGAGGCCGAACAGGCCGGATTTCGCCGCGGCGTAGTTAGCCTGCCCGATGTTGCCGGACTCCCCGATGATGGAGGAGATGTTGATGATCCGGCCGTATCCGCGGTCGAGCATGTGCTGCAGAATCGCCCTCGACAGGTAGAACGCCCCAGACAGGTTTACCTGCAACACCCGGTCCCAATCCTCCACGGTCATCTTCCGAACCGTCTTGTCCCCGGTGATCCCGGCGTTGTTGACGAGAATGTCCAACTGACCGTGTGTGTCGAGCACCTCCTCGACAACCCGTTCGCAGTCCTCATGGTTGCCGATGTTGCCCTGATGCACACTCGAGCCCGGGTGCTCAGCGGCGAAGTTCTCCGCCGCCTCCGTGTTCGACGAATACCCCGTGGCCACCTTCACCCCGCCGGGCGTAGAGCCCCTCGCTGATGGGCCGCCCGATTCCCCGAACTCCAAGGGTGACCAGCGCCAGCTGAAAAGTCATGTCACCCATGATTGACGCACCTTCCCTTCAGCTCGCTACCCGAATAATCAAGGCCTCGCCCTGCCCGCCGCCGCCGCAGAGCCCGGCCGCGCCGACGCCACCGCCACGACGCTTGAGCTCCAGCGCGAGGTGGAGAGCGATCCGGGCGCCGGACGCGCCTACCGGGTGGCCCATGGAGATAGCACCACCGTTGACGTTCACTACGTCCTCGCCGATCTCCAGCTCACGCATCGATTGGATGGCCACCGACGCGAACGCCTCGTTGATCTCGTACAGATCGACCTGGTCAGGGGTGAGGTTCTCCTTGCCCAGCGCCTTGTTGATGGCGTTGGCCGGCTGGGACAGCAGCGACGGGTCCGGCCCAGCCACCGTGCCATGCGCACCAATTTCGGCCAGGATCGGCGCTCCCAGCTCCTCGGCCTTGGCCCGCGACATCACCACTACCGCGGCGGCGCCATCGGAGATCTGCGACGACGACCCGGCGGTTACCGTGCCGTCCGCGGCGAACGCCGGCCGCAGCTTCGCCAGGGTTTCCGCCGTGGTGTCCGCGCGTACGCCCTCATCCTCGGTGACCATCACCGGATCTCCCCTGCGCTGCGGGACCTCCACCGCCACGATCTCGTCATCGAACAAGCCGTTCTTCTGCGCCTCAGCGGCCCGGCCATGCGACCCGGCAGAGTAGGCGTCCTGCTCCTCCCGGCTGATACCGCGCAGCTTCGTGTACGTCTCGGTCGCCGCACCCATGCCCAGCTGGTCGAACGCGCAGAACAGCGCGTCGTGCGCGGTGGCGTCGACGATCTCATCGTTGCCGTACCGGTACCCGGCCCGCGCCTTCGGCAGCAGATACGGGCCCTGCGTCATCGACTCCATCCCACCAGCGACGACCACGTCGAACTCGCCATAGCCGATCAGCTGATCGGCCATCGCGATCGCGTTCAACCCGGACAGGCAGACCTTGTTCACCGTCAGAGCGGGCACCGACAACGGAATCCCGCCCTTGACCGCCGCCTGCCGAGCGGTGATTTGCCCAGTCCCGGCCTGGACGACGTGACCCATGATCACATAGTCGACTTGGTCCCCGGTGATTCCGGCCCTCTCCAACGCCGCCTTGATGGCGAACCCGCCCAGCTCCATCGCCGAGAAATCCTTCAGCGATCCGGCGAGCTTCCCGATTGGTGTCCTAGCGCCCCCGACGATGACTGATCCTGGCATTTTGTATCTCCTTACTTAGCCTTCTTCTTCTTCTTCTTTATTGGGCAGATACAGGTCGGTGATGGTGCCCTCGAATGCCTCGGCAGCCATGCCGATGGTTTCCGAGAGTGTGGGATGCGGGTGGATGGTCAGCCCGGCGTCGGAACCCATCTCGATGGCGAGCGCGGCCTCGGCGATGAGGTCCCCGGCATTCGGGCCGACAATGCCGCACCCGATGATCCCGATCGATCGATTCGTCGAAGAGGACCTTGGTGATGCCTTCGTCCCGGCCGAGCGTTAGCGACCGGCAGGACGCGACCCATGGGAACACCCCTTTGCGGTACTTGACGCCGGCGGCCTTGGCTTCGGTCTTGGTCACCTCCATCCAGGCCACCTCAGGATCGGTGTATGCCACCGACGGGATCACTTTTCAACCGGATCAGCGATCGGATCTTGTATTCGATCTCTTGATCACCGTGGTGTGGGGTCTCGCGCACCGGTGGGACGTGTTCAGATAAGGGGTATTGGCTGAGCACGATACCGGCACGTCGTTGCGGCGGGCGCCATTGAGCAGTTCGTCGAGCAGGAACGTCGGCCGATCTGCGCTCGAACATGACGACCGAGTTCAGTGCGTCCAACCACTCGCGGGTCTCCAGAGGATCCAGATCAGACATTGAGACCCTCCTCGGCCATTCGGCAAGCCCCACGCCGGGGCAGGCCTGGGCGATCGCAGATACGTCGAAAACGTTACGCCCGACATCCCGTCTACTTCCAGCGTGGATTTCGGATCCGCGCATCATCTGAGCTCGGCCAGGCTCACGGTCCTGCCGCTCTTCAGCGATTCTTCAACGGCTAGGGCCGCCGTGAGCAGCGACGCCTTGGAGGATTGGCACTGCTACAGCCTGCCGGCGTTCAACGAACGGATGACGTCCAGGCTTCGGAAGCACTGTCAGGACGGCCATCACCCGTGGCCAGCGAAGGGCCGCTACTCCCGGTACGTGGCCGAGATCAGCCGACGCACGCAGGAGGACAGTTTCGCGGCGGACGTCGGTTCTCTGAGACCAACCGAGCCGGAGGGTCGCCGGCGGCGGTTGGGGCTGGTCGATCTCGACACGGGCGAGATCACGACCTTTAGAGCGCGCCCGTCCCAGCGACCAAGCTAGGGCCTCCAGCAACAGCCGCGGCCCAAACGCAATCAATCATGAATGCCCGCCACGGGGGCGTGCCAAGCTGGGCATCGCCGAGTCCCAGCGCTCCCCGACTAATCGGTGATCATAACGGTGATCAACGCAAGATGATCTTGTCCGGCAGCCGCGACATGTCGAGGGCACCGCGGGCAATCGTCCTGACCGTGAGTGCCGAAGGATGGCCAGCACCGGCCAATGCTTGGGTGAGCGTGACGCTGAGCGGAGCAAGCGCTCCACGAGGCGGCGGGTAGGTAGTCGTTCGACTCGGTTCGGGTTGGGCCTGTTCTTCCTCCGCGCTGATAGTCCAGGGTGGCCACCTGCCGTCCGGCCGACCGTCATGAGCGGCTGCATCTCGGGCGAACCCGTCATTGTGTTGATCATCCGGTGACGACGGCAGTTGCTTGCGGTGACGGGACGCGGTTGGTCACCGAGGGGGCGTCCGCGTCATTGCCAGGGAGGAAGCAAAGGCCTTCCAACGCGATTCCGGACGCGTCGTGGTCTTGGCTGTAGCGGTGTCGACGGGGTTCGGGTGCGGGTCGACGCCGAGATGGAGTTGGGCGACGAATCGGTAGCGAAGATCCTGGGCGGGGAGATCGTTCAGCGGTGCGGTTGTCACGATGCTTCGAGCGACCGCGGCGACGTCGTGTCCTTGTTCGTGGACGTGCTGCATGAGCTGCGCCAGCGCCGGCCAGTCTTCTTGACGGAGGAGTCGTTCGTCGAGTTGGCCGGCCAGGACCGCCCACCGCTGCTCCGGTCTGACTATCTCGTCCGGGGCGGTAGAGATAGCCCCCGCGCCCAGCTTGGTGTCGGGCCACTTGTCGGGTGGAGCGGAGTCGAGGAACGGCTCGTACGGCTCGTCGGTGGGTACCGGATCGGTTAGCAGCGAGATGCGCCACAGCAGCGCCTGGCCCAGGTCAACAAACCCGTCCTGTGCGCTGCCGGCGGCTCCGAGGAGGTGGTCGAGTCGCCAGCCGCGCTGCACTTCCGGCCTGAAGGCGACGCCATGGTCCGCGACCTCGCCTAGCGCTGACGGGCTTCGGCCGGGCGGACATCCCGGCGTGCCGACTGTGTCGTTCACCGACCGGCTTGCGGACGTTGGCAAGGAGGTTCAGCCGCTGCTTCCGCAGGTATGCCTCCCCGTCTCGCTCGCCGAGCCCGCCATCTGGCAGTACTGGAAAGACCCGTCGTTGTCGAGGGCTGCTCGATCAACCACCCCACCCCGAGGTGATCGACCGTCCTTCGCTGGCGGTCAGTTCGGGAGCGAACGTCAAGGCTCAGCGATTGCTCGGCCATGCGTCAGCGTCGATGACATTGGACGTTTACAGTGCATTCTCTGACAGTGACCTTGATGCCGTTGCGGAGCGCCTGGGCGAGGCCGCTGAGGACTGGCTGAGGACTCGGGGTGCGAGAGTCGTTAGTCCGGAAGCCCGAAGAGTACTGTGACTAGGGAATCCTCAGTTTCTTCAACGAGGATTGAGACGGATTAAAAGCCGCAGCTTGCCAATTGAGCTAGAGGCCCGCGTCACGCCAGGATGTGCGTTGCGCCTCATACAGTCTGTCAGATGGTGCAACCCAAATCTGACGAGCCGACGACCGAACTGCTGAGTCCGTCGCAGGGTCACTACGTCACATGACGTATAGCCAATTACGCCTGACATCTGACGATCTGTTGGGGCGCCTCGGGTAAGCGTAGAGACATGGCTCTTCAATATGACTTCACAGATCGGGTGGCGTTGATCACCGGTGGCAGTCAAGGCATCGGTGCTGGCATCGCGGCTGCATTTGTCGGCGCCGGCGCGGCCGTAGCGATCACCGCCCGCAGCGAGGAACCGCTAGAGAAGACCGCCGTTGAGCTCCGCAACGCCGGCGGTCGCGTGCTGGCACTACCTGCTGACGTCACCGACGAGGATGCCGTACGCGCAGTGGTCGAGCGCTGTGTCGACGAGTTCGGTCGGCTCGACTTCGCCGTGAACAATGCCACGGACGGCCCAATGCCGGCACCGTTGGCCGACATCCCGTCCGACGGCTTCTCATTGGGCATCCGGACCAACATCGATGGAACCTTCTACGGCATGAAGCACCAGATTCCAGCCATGCTTGCCTCCGGTGGCGGCGTGATCATCAATATGGCCTCAGTTGCTGGCATCGGCGCCGTCAGCAACCTTTCGGCGTACGTATCCGGCAAAGCCGGGATCATCGGGCTCAGCAGGTCGGCTGCACTTGACTACGCCGATCAGGGAATCCGGATCAATGTCATCGCGCCCGGCCCAATCCTGACCGATCATCTGCAGGCGGCTGGCGAACGCGCGCAGCAGCTGGCAGCTGAGAGTGTGCCGCTCGGGCGGATCGGGACTACGAATGACATCGCGGCTTGCGTGCTCTGGCTCTGCTCAGAAGACGCTTCGTTCATCACTGGGGTCACAATTCCGGTCGACGGTGGTCAGACGGCCGGTACGAAGATTCGACGGACGTACCGCCCTGGTCAACCGATGGAATAAACCGCCGCACTCCTCACTGTTCACCACCGTGCTGGAGCGCTCACGGCCTTCGGAGTGGCGACGGTGGCCAGCACCGAATAACACGCACTCGCTAAGGTCGCACCAAACTCACCCGAAGGAGCGCGACCATGAATGGTCATGTGTATGGCCTGTCCGAGATCGTTGGCACCTCAAGTCAAGGAGTAGACGACGCCATCCGCGTCGCGGTGGAGCGGGCGTCCCGTACGTTGCGCGGCCTTGACTGGTTTGAAGTCAGCGACATCCGCGGCCATCTTGCCGACGGTCAGATCGAGCACTTTCAGGTGACCCTCAAGGTCGGGTTCCGGATGGAGGATCCGCAGCAGACCCGAACCGCCTGAGGCTGACCGTCTTGGCGCTTGTGCTCGACAACGACCCTCTGGCTCTCTCTCCGGGACGGTCCTTTGGACGCTTGTGCTCGCAAACGACCCGCGGCACGCTAGCCTCCCGCCAGCTCGAGCAGCGCAGGCACCACCTCATCAGGTGCAGGCATAGCAGCGATCTCATCGCGTAACTGAGCGGCCGCTTGCCGTTCCGGGCAATCGCCGACGAGCGGCTGTACGGCTTCCCCAATCGCTCCTGGCTGCTGCGCTTCGTTCGGTAGAGCGCGAACGGCTCCCGGCCGTTGTCAACATCTTTGCGTTGAGGAATTGATCAGCTCCTTGGGGGAGTAGGAGCTGCACCGTTCACATTGTGTGATCATCGTCGGGGCGACCTGCTCGGCAGTCACGTCAGCGAACGTCGCCATGCTCAACGGCCCACCGTGCAGATCAGGATGCCGCCGTCTGGTCTCCTCGATCGCCCAATCGAGCCCGAGGGTCTCCGGGTGCCCCGGGAACGGTCGGCAGCGGCAACCTCTCCAGAAACGGTTCTCCGGTCGCAATGACTACTTCCTGGCCAGCATCCGCGCAGGCAATCGCGAGCGGCATCATCGGGTAAAGGTGCCCGTACGCGCCCAGCGAGGCGAACATGATCTTCACGGTGCCCATGGTTTCATGCGTCAACGCTGCGGCTGCGATCATGAACTCATGCCCACACTGCCACTGTCACCAGATGAGCTATTGACCACGACGCGGTCAGTTCGCAAGCGACTGGACCTGACACGTCCGGTGCCTCTTGATCTTGTACGCGAGTGCCTGGAAATCGCTTTGCAGGCACCGTCAGGCTCGAATCGACAAGGCTGGCAGTGGATGGTGATCACCGAGGAGAACCTGCGTCGCATGATCGGTGACTATTACCGCCAGGCGGTTGCGTCGTACCTCAAGTCGCCGGGCTCCGCCGCGGCACTCTACGCCGACGATCCGCAGCGCCACGCAGTTCAGCAACGCATAGCAGACAGCGTCGCCTACCTCGGCGAGCACATGGGCGAGGTGCCAGTGCTCCTTATTCCATGCATCAAAGCGGCACGGCTGACAGCCGGGAGCCAGGCTGGACTCTGGGGTTCACTGCTACCGGCGGCGTGGAGCTACATGCTGGCGGCTCGCGCTCGCGGATTGGGTACCGCATGGACAACACTGCACTTGAGGTACGAGAAGGAGCTCTCAGAAGTCCTCGGAATACCTTCCGACATCCGGCAGGGCGCCCTCATTCCCACCGCGTACTACACCGGAGACACGTTCAAGCCGGCGCCGCGTCAACCCCTTGACGCCGTACTTCACATCAACTCCTGGTAACAACACTGACAAGTCGGTGATCATGAACCGGTGCGCAGCGCCAGCAGCTTGTCGGCGTACATCTCCAGATCCAGGTTGTTGATCTCACGCACCGTCTGCACGGCCTGCTGAGGCCAGCGATCCATGCCATGACAGGCACCCGCGATTGCACCAGTTATGGCCGCAATCGTGTCGCTGTCGCCGCCAAGTGATGCCGCTGTCAGACAGGCCTGCCACGGGTCATCGGGGTGCAGCGCAAGGATGCCAAAGGCGGCAGGCACCGATTCCTGGGTCGCGATGCTGGTTCCGATGAGCTCGACGACATCGCGCACTGAACGATCATGATCACGAGCATCGACGAGGCCGACTGCCCATGCGATGCGGCGGGGGATTGCCGCGCCGGCCACCCACTGGCCGCGCTCCTGACCCAGCTCCGCGGCCCTGATAGCGAGCGTCATCGCGTCCGCGACCGATGCCCCGCCAATGCCTCCACTGACTGCCGCTGCTACGGCTGCCGCACCGGCAATCGCCACACTCGTGTTGTGCGTCACCCGTGATGCCTCGACGACAAGATCAACAAGCGCAACAAGATCATCTGCGGCGGCGACCAGGCCAACCGGAGCGATCCGCATCGCCGCGCCATTGGTGGCTCCAGACCGTCCGAACACATCCATCGGGCCGTCGGCAACCAATGCCGTCACGGCTGCACTGGTCGACGGTCCCAACAGGTCCAGCGATCCTCGTTCCCGGGCGTGCTCGGCCCAGGCCAGCAGCCGGCGGCCGAAGTCTTCGCTGTCGACGTGACCGCCCCCCGACAGCAAGACATCGGCCATCAGCAGTGCTTGCCCGGTGTCGTTGGTTATCGACCCGGCGGGGAGTCCGGCGGCGATCATGTGATCGGAAGGCGCAACGCGGAAACCATCGAGGACGCCAAAGTGTGCGGCAACGTCCTCGCGCGACAGCATCTGGGTCGGCATGCCAAGCGCGTCGCCGATCGCAAGACCGTACAAGGCGCCGCGGGCACGCTCGCTAGCCGAGCTCATGTGGCTAGCCAGGCGAGGACTGTGTCCACGTCGGCCACGTCGATCATCGGGCTATAGAGCGCCATCGCAGCAAGCGCGCGCTGGTGATCATCCTGAGTGATGCCAGCGCAGGCATCGGCAACCACTGTGACGTGTACCCCGGCGTCGCATGCAGGCAGCGCCGTGGAGAGAACACAGCAATCGGTGGTGACGCCGGCGAGCACGATCTCCGGAGGATGTCCGAGCAAGCGGTCA
This sequence comes from Propionibacteriaceae bacterium, assembly GCA_036519615.1. GTDB lineage: Bacteria > Actinomycetota > Actinomycetes > Propionibacteriales > Propionibacteriaceae > Microlunatus. Next base: position 9,088 of record DATDKX010000428.1, on the reverse strand, counting down.
GTCTCGGCATCCCATTTGCTGAACGTGGTTCGGTCCACCCTGGTCGCCGGGACCGATAAGAACTCATCGCTGAGCTCATACAGCGGCGCGTTCGCCGGGTCGAGAGCAAAGGGCCACTTCTCGTAGTAGGTGATCCAGACACCAGTCGGCGGGTCGGGCGGCAGGAAGCGCGTGAAACAGATCCGAGACTCAAAGCTGCCCAGCAAGCGCTGAATTTCAGCCGAGACCGCGGCGTAGCCGGGAGTTGCCCATTCACTGCTCTGCTCGACGAAGATCCGCTGCATATCAATGATCATCAGCCATGGGTCGGCGACCTTCCTGGCCGGCGGTTGCGTGTTCGAAGTCATTCGATAGTTGCCGCCTCCATGTCGGCAGGAGATAGTGGTTGATCTTCCTCTGCGCGTACGGCGTGGCGACCGAGCACTAGCATGCCGACAAAGCCGATCAGTAGCGCGGCGAGCACCCCTAGATTCGCGTACGCCCACGAACCTTCCCGACCGCCGAGTCCGAACGGGCCCAGCAGGTATCCCTGCCACGCCAGCCAGCCCGCAAAGGAATTGGTGACCAGCCCCCAGCCGACGACCGTTCCGATTGCCATGAGCACCAGGGAAAGTGGACGGATACTGCCGTAGCGGCCTCGCGGGTTCAGAAGCTCGGAGCCGGCGTACGGCCGCCGACGCAGCGCGAAGTCGCCGAGGAAGATCCCACACCACGCTGCAATCAGCACGCCTAAGGTGATCAAGAAGCCCTGGAACGGGCCGATGAAGTTGTCGGCGATGAAGACCAGATAGATGGAACCGGCGATCATCAAGACGCCATCGATGGCCGCTGCCAGAAAGCGAGGCACCGGCAGGCCAGCACTGAGCAGCGCAAGACCGGATGAGTAGATGTCGAGGACGGCACCACCGACCAGGCCCAGCACCGCGACCAACGCAAACGGCACGAGAAACCAGGTGGGCAGCAAGGTGGTTAACGCACCGATGGGGTCGGTAGCAATGGCCTCGCTCAATTCTTGCGACGAACCGGCGAGCATGAGCCCAATGATCAACAGCAGCACCGGACCAACTGACGCACCGAAGGTGGTCCAGCCAATTACGCCAGCGCTTGAGGCGTGCCTAGGCAAGTAACGCGAATAGTCACCCGCGGCGTTGACCCAGCCGAGCCCGAAGCCGGTCAACATGAAGACAAAGCCACCGATCAGCTGCGGCATCGGCCCCGCGGGTATTGCCGCGAGCGTGCCGAAGTTGATGTTGGAGGCTACGAGGATGACGTAGATCACCGTCAGCACTGCGGTGATCACGGTGATCCACATCTGCAACTTCATGATGAACTCAAAACCGAGGATCCCGCCGATCATGACGAGGAAGGCCACCAGGACAAGTGCTGCCACCTTGGTAAAGAAGCCGCTGTGCCAACCCAGCCTGGTGAAGACCGTCGCTGTGGCCAGTACCGCGAGTGAGGCAAGCACCGTTTCCCAGCCGACCAACAACAGCCAGGAGATCGCAGAGGGGACTCGGTTGCCGTGGACCCCGAACGCGGCGCGGCTCAAGGTCATAGTCGGCGCATGTCCCCGCTTGCCGGAGAGGGAGACGAGGCCGCAGAACAGGAATGAGATAACGATGCCGATTACGCCGACAATGACTGCCTGGGGAAAAGAGATGCCAAAGCCAAGGAGGAATGCTCCGTAGCTGATCCCTAGGACCGAGATGTTGGCAGCGAACCAGGGCCAAAACAGTTCTCGTGGCCTGCCTCGGTGCTCATTGACGCTGATGGAATTGATACCGTTCTGCTCGACTTCCAGCGCTCGAGGAGCTGCAGCCGGCAGATCGACCGGTGTTTCATCGGCTCTGGTCATGGTGAGACCTTTCAGGAGGAACCTCTGCAACCGATCTTGCCGCATTGGCGTCGGCGAACGTGACCGCCGGCTGTGGGATGCACTACAAGCTTTGTCGCGGTAGTCGAGCGTCCGACTTCCGCCCTCGACCACCGTTTGCAGAATCTCTCTAAGCTGCAGCTATGCAGGAACCGATGGCCTCAAGATCATCAGGTGACGCAGATGGGGCCCGTGACATCGTCGTCGGCATCGGGGATGGCGGTCCCAGCCGCTACAGCGCCGCGCTCGCGTTTGCGGCGCAGATGAGCCAACGGCGCCAGGCTGGGCTCAGATTGGTTCACGGGTGCCTCCCTCGGCTGTCCATCGCGCTGCGCGATGAGGCGCTGGAGCGGCATATCGCGCGTGGTGAGCAGCTGCTTGAAGAGGCACAGGTTGCGGTCTCGACACTTGTTGATCAAGGCGTTTCGGTAAACCTTGCAGCCCTTCCGCAGACTGCGGTGGAGGCGCTGCTACAGGAATCCGGTACGGCCGAAGCGGTAGTCGTGCAGCGCCGCGGCTCCTCCTCGGTCGGTCGGGTCTTCAGCGGCGTCACCTCGGACACTGTGGCAGCCCAGGCGGCCTGTCCGGTGGTCGTGGTCAGGCATGATCAATCTCAGAGCGGCGACAGGCGCGGTGTCGTGGTCGGCCTGGGAGCTCATTCTGGGACGCGGGCCTTAGATGTCGGCATAACAGAAGCGACCGCACGAAAGTGCCCACTGACCGCCGTCTACGTCTGGGATCTGGAGTTCTCGCCAACTTTCGGCGGCTCGATTGACCCAGATGGTGAGGAGCTGGCCGAGGCAAGCAAATGGGCGGACTCCGTTCTGGCAAACGCTGTGATCGAAGTCGCGAAGACCCATCCGGACGTAGAGCTCCACGCTCGCAGCATTAGAGGCGTGATCGAGGATGGACTGCTACAGGAATGTCAGAACGCCGAGCTTCTGGTAGTCGAGCGGCACCGCGATGCGCATCTCGCCTCGATCGGACTCGGCACGTTGACCAGACACCTGCTTGATCATGCTCCGTGCCCAGTCATGGTCACCCCGCATAGCGAGCCCCATGATCATCTGCCGCCCGCTCAAGCGACAGCGCTCGAGAGCACAGCTCAATCGTGATCTTGGGCGCTATCCGTGTGTACTTAGCTGCTCAGCGATACCGGACGGCCCTCGGCATCGGTGAGATCATCAGACGCCATCTCCAGCAGCCGGTCGGCCAACCGCCGCAGGGCACGAGCTACCGCGACCTCGTCGCCGACCTTGGGCAGGTCGGGATCGGCCGGGCTGCGCCGGGCCTCTCCGCGTACATCGAGCGGACCTGGTACGTCGCTGCGTAACACTGCGTTGGCGGCCGTGGCGTTCTCATCCTCGTAGAGGTAGATGTCGACACTCCATTGCTTCGTTGGTTGCGGAGTCGACTCTGCCTCCCGGCCAGTCGGACCAGTCGGACCGCCTCCGGCTTCACGACTGACATGTTCGACATGGGCGTCCGGGCCAGGGAAGAACAAGCTCTCGTTGCCATCGGACCATCGCACCAGGTACGGGCCGCCGCCACTTTCCCCAACCTGCAAGATTTCACCATCTCGGATCGGCCGGTGCAGCGTGCCCGAGGCCACCACGATCCGATCGCCGACGTCCGTCTTCATCATGTCCTCCTGAATGTGCCGGTTTATGCGCCCTGAGCTAGTCGAAGGGCGCTTCGACAGGCTCAGCGCCTGCGGCTCGGTTTGGTTACTCCCAGCATGACCCAAAGCATCCGCTGCTGGACAGGGGGTGGCCGGAAGGGTTTTGATCAGTGTCATGCGTTTCCCTGATCAAGACGTCCAGGGTGTCGTCGCTCCCGGATTCGAGCCACTTGGTGAGGCTTTTGGCCAGGTGCTCGCGGCATCTCATGATCACGGCTGCGCACTTCATGTGCGTGTCGACGCCCATGTGGTTGCCGATCTGTGGGGTGGCAGCGCCACCTATGACAAACCCTGGCGGAACGACACGCCAAGCGTGATCTTCTCCTGCACAAAGGGGCTGGTATCGATTCTGGCCGGTGAACTCGTACGGGAAGGCCGGCTCGATTTGGATGCGCCGGTGAGCGCGTACTGGCCAGAGTTCGATCGCCATGGCAAGGGCTCAATGCCCGTGCGTTGGCTGATGTCGCATCGCGCGGGTCTTCCGGCTGTTCGGGCAGACCTCCAGTTCAGCGATGTTGCGGACTGGGACCGGATTGTGGCGGTGCTCGCTGCGGAAGAACCGCTCTTGCCGCCGGGGGAGATCCACCAGTACCATGCACTCACGTTCGGCTGGCTTGTCGGCGAAATCATCCGTCGGATCACCGGCAAGGGCGTGGCTGAGCTCTTTGCCGAGCGGATTACTCAGCCGCTCGACGTGGAGGCCTGGATCGGGGTGCCCGAAGCCGTGCTTCCTCGCGTTGCACAGCTCTATGCGGCGTCGCCTCCGCCTGATCCCTTACCTCTTCCGCAGGGTACGCCGCCCGAGCTTGTTGGACTCAATGACCGGGCGATGACGCTGGGTTCGGCCATTGCCGTCGACTTCGGCGCCGAGAACAGCGGATTCAACAGTGACGAACTGCGTCGAGCCGTGATTCCCGGCGCGGGCGGCATTGCCACGGCCTCGGCGCTTGCCACCATCTGGAGCGCCACAGTGTCCGATGCGGAGGCGATCCGGCTGCTGAACGATGAGGTGATCGCCGATATGACGCGGGAACAGAGTTCTGGGGAACCGGCAGTTCCGCTGCCCGGCCCGTGGTCACGATGGGGTTCGGGTTTCATGTTGTCCTCAGAGGCACGACCGTTTCTCACCGAGACGTCCTTTGGGCATGACGGCGTTGGTGGCCAGGTGTCATTCGCCGACCCTGAGTACAAAGTGGGTTTCGCGTACCTCACCAATGACCTACAACGCGTCAACGACAAGCGGGCCGTCCTGCTCGTGGAAGTCCTTCGCGACCTGCTCGGAGGTCGCGTGTGAACGTGCCTTGCTCGCACTTCTTGGCTTGGCCGACTGATTAGCAACCGAAGCGAAATCTTGCCGTTGTTTTATGCGTCTAGTCCTGGGGTAGATGATTCTTCTTGACGAGGAGCATCGATTATGAACATGTATGAGATCTCGCGCCGCCGGTTCTTACAGGTAGCCGGCGCTTCGATGGTGGGTGCAGCACTCGCGGGGTGCACATCTGGGGAGCAGGAAGTTCAGCCGACACCCGCATCAAATGTCCCAACGCCGACAACGACCTTCACTGAACCGACGCGCAAGTTGTCCGGTGACCTCAAGATCCTGCTCTGGAGCCACTTCGTGCCCGCCGCCGATCAGTGGTTCGACCCGTTCGTGCAGGACTGGGGCAAGCAAGTCGGCGTCAACGTCACAGTCGACCACATCAACCAGGCCGAGATTCCGGCCCGTACCGCGGCTGAAATCCAAGCACGGCAGGGCCACGACCTCATTCAGTACATCGCCACCTTCTCGCAGTTCGAGCCGAGCGTTGTCGATCTGAAGGACGTTGTGCAAGAGGCTGAGAAGCGGCACGGCAAGATGCTCGATGTCGTTCGGAAATCGAGCTTCAATCCGAACACGAACAAGTACTACGCGTACGCGCCCGCCTGGGCTCCCGATCCTGGCGACTATCGAAAGAGCATGTGGGAGAAGGTCGGCATGCCTCAGGGGCCGGCGACCTGGGACGACCTACTGAAGGGGGGCGCCGAGATCAAGAAGGCCCAGGGCGTCCAGATGGGCCTCGGCATGTCACAGGAGATCGACTCCAATATGGCCGGACGTGCCCTGTTGTGGTCGTTCGGCGGCTCGATCCAGGACGCGAACGAGAAGGTCGTCATCAACTCGCCCGAGACCGTGGCGGCGGTCGAGTTCATGACAAAGCTCTACAAGGAGACGATGACGCCTGAGGTGTTCTCCTGGAACGCCGCCTCCAACAACCAGGGCCTCGTCGCAGGTCAGATGTCGTACATCTTGAACTCCATTTCGGCATGGCGTACGGCGCAAGGTGACAACCCATCGGTGGCCGATGACATCTCCTTCGTCAAGGCGCTGAAGGGCCCGAAGAACGCGCTGGTTTCGCAGCACGTCATGTACAACTGGATCGTTCCGTCGTTCTCCTCCAACGTCGATGCTGCGAAGGAATTTCTGCTGCACTACACAGCGAACCTGCCATCGGTGACCTACCACTCGAAGCTGTACGACTTCCCGGCATTTGCCGATGCGGTGCCGGACCTCGACGGCTGGCTGTCGAAAGATCCGTTCGGCGCCAACCCGCCAGACAAGCTGGCTGTGTTGAAAGATGCGACCGACTGGTGCACCAACATTGGGCATCCCGGGCCAGCCAGTCCTGCGATCGGCGAGGTGCTCTACACCTTCGTTATTCCGAACATGTACGCCAAGGCAGCGCGCGGAGAGCTTTCCCCGCAGCAATCCGTTGCCGAAGCCGAGAAGCAAATCAACGGAATCTTCCAGAACTGGCGCTCCCGCGGACTCGTTGCGGGATAGCGCTCAGGACGAGAGGTACTACGGTGGCTGTCGTCGAGGTACGCAACCTCACGAAACAGTTCGACGGCGGCCACGGACATGTTCGGGCGATTGATGGCATCAACCTCGCCACGCGTGAGGGTGAGTACCTCGTTTTGTTAGGCCCATCCGGCTGCGGCAAGACCACGCTACTGCGTACCATCGCCGGCCTCGAGGAACCGACCGAGGGCGAGGTGCTGATTGGCGGCAATGTCGTCAACGGTCTGCCGCCAAGGCTGCGGCGCATCGCCATGGTCTTCCAGAGTTATGCGCTCTATCCGCACAAGACGGTCCTGGACAACATCGTCTTTCCGCTCAAGGCGGTACAGCTCGATAAGGCAGAACGCGAACGCAAGGCTCGCTGGGCCGCTGAGCTGCTCGGCATCGAGCAGCTGCTCAGCCGTCGTCCGCGCCAGCTCTCTGGCGGCGAACGGCAACGCGTCGCGCTGGCCCGGGCCTTGGTACGCGAACCTGAGGTTTTCCTGCTCGATGAGCCGCTGTCCAATCTCGACGCCAAGCTGCGGGCTAGCGCTCGTGACGAGCTCAAGCGCTTCCAGCAACGGGTCGGGACTACCACGATCTACGTCACGCACGACCAGTCGGAGGCGATGGGCCTTGGTGACCGGATTGCGGTGATGGATCACGGTCAGGTGCGGCAAATGGCACCGCCTGTCGAGGTCTACGACGATCCGGCGGACACCTTCGTTGCGACCTTCCTGGGATCGCCCCCAATGAATCTGGTGCCGCGGGACGGGCATCTGGTCGGTTTCCGACCCGAGCACCTGCTGCCGGAGGACCTCGTTCCGGGAGAAGACAGGATCCGGGTGCCGTTCACTGTGGACCGGATCGAATACCTCTCAGGTGATCGATACCTGTACGGGACTGTGCACCGGCTTGGTGAGGAAACCCGCGTCATCACCCGGCTCCCGGCTACCGTGACGCTTCCCGTGGAGGCCGGCGAAGATCACACGTTTGCCGTTGCCGCGGATCGACTGCGGTTCTTCGATGCGACTAGCGGTGAGCGGTCGGATCCTGTGCCGTTGCGCGAAGGCTAGTCATGGTTCAGACAACGACCTCAGGCCCCGAGACCGAAGTAGCAGCCAGGGACAAGGCCGACCGCCGTGATCGCCGCCACCTGGCCGACCGCGATGGGTTTCTCGCCTGGGCGATGTTGCTGCCCTCGGTGGTCTACATCGTCGCGCTGGTCGCCCTTCCGCTCTTGCTGGCCATCGCGTTTTCCTTCAGCGATGTCACCGCTGGTGATCCGTCTTTCGACTGGGCGGGATTGGCGAACTATCGGCGGATCTTCGATGACCCAGTGTTCTGGCGCTCGCTGCAAAACACGATCATCTTCACGGTCGGCTCGATGGTGTTGATCGTGGTGTTCGGAAAGGTGCTTGCCAACATTCTGGTCGCCGACTTCCACGGCAAGTGGATCGTACGATTTCTTGTTCTGTTGCCATGGACGACGCCTGTGGCGCTGTCAGCTATCGCGTGGTTGTGGTTGCTGGACTCGATCTTCAGTCCTATCGACTGGATGCTGCGTCAGGTGGGATTGATCAACGGCAATATGTACTGGCTTGGTCGTCCCAATCTTGCGTTGCTCTCAGTCATCGCGGTTCACGCGTGGCGGCTGATTCCGTTGGCGGCTGTGATCATGATGGCCGGGCTGGTGGCCATCCCGAAGGACCTGCAGGAGCAAGCCGAGGTTGATGGCAGCGGTTATTGGCGGCGGATGTTCGAGATCACCATCCCGTTGATGATGCCGCTGATCGCTGTCGCCGCCTTGTTTGGCGCCATTGTGACGTTCACGGATATGACGGTTGTCTACGTATTGACGCGCGGTGGCCCAACGAACTCGACGCAGGTGCTGGCATCGTGGGCGTTCTTCCGCGGCATTGAAGGCGGAGATATCGGGCAAGGCGCGGCCATAGCGCTGTTCTTGTTTCCGCTGTTGCTTGCTGCCGCCATTCTCATTCTTCGGGCGGTGCGTCGGATGGACGTGATGTGACGTGGCTGCTGTCGCGACATCAGTCGACACACTTCGGCGCCGTGCCGTCCTCCGCCATAGGCTGGCTCGTGTCGGGCTATACCTGGCCGCCATCGCTGCCGCGCTTGTGTGTGCCGGTCCGTTCCTGTGGTCGCTGATCACGGCGTTCAAACAGAGTCCAGATCTGTATCAGCGAGACAACAACCCGTTCCTGTACAACCTGCCATCGACCCGCAAGCACGTGGTCTACCTGTTTCAAGACACGGCGTTCCTGACGTTCGTCTGGAACACCGTGTGGGTCGGCGTGCTTGTGGTTGTGATCACGTTGGTGCTCAGTCTGCCCGCGGCGTACGCACTTGCCCGACTCAACCGGCCGTGGTCAGGACCCATGGCGATCGCAATTTTCTTCGTGTATCTCGTGCCGCCTACGTTGTTGTTCCTATCGCTGTCGCGTCTGGTGGTTGCGGTCCACCTGCAGGACAACACCTGGTCACTGGTACTCGTCTATCCCACGATCACCATCCCGGTATCGGTGTGGCTCTTGGTCGGCTTCCTCAAGGGCATTCCGAAGGACATCGAGGAGCAGGCCATGGTGGACGGATACAGCCGGCTGGGCGCATTCGTAAGGGCCGTGGTGCCACTCGTCTTTCCTGGGATCGTCGCTGTCATCGTCTTCACATTCACCCTGACCGCGAGCGAGTTCAT
>DATDKX010000427.1:0-17135 GCA_036519615.1 Propionibacteriaceae bacterium | reverse complement strand
GCCCATCAGATAGGTCACCACGGCCCAAGGCGACAGCCGCCACTGCGGTGGCCGCGGCCGGTCATCGACGGCCCGCAGTGCAGCCAACTCAGCCTGATACTCCTGCTCTGCATGCGGCCGCAGTGGTTGGCTGGCCCCATCAAACGGCTGACTCACTGAATCTCCTCGTTTTTGCTCGCGATCACCCCGAGTGCCAGCACGGACATCACCACGGTGGTATCTCCAGACGCTGCACCATGATCGGCCAGTCCGAGAAAGCACGCTGCATCTCAATACGAAGCCAGACCGTACGCTCCAGTGCGAGAAGCGCCGCACGTACAGACCGCAGTCCGGCCGGCGTCAGTGCTTGTTCTCGCGCCGGGATGTGCGGCACGACCGATCGCAGCAGCTCGTAGTGGTGTAGCGGGAGCCGGGCCCCGACTGCGGTTGCGTAGCGGACAGCGCGTTGCTGCAGCTGACCGCTGACAATGATGGCGAGGACTGTTCGGGTAAGTTCATCCGACCACTGGGATTGAGCGCCAGGGGGATGAGGAGCCCGCAAGATCAGCTCCGGATCAGCACGTACGGCATTCTCGGTAGCTTCAACACCTGAGTCGCTGAGCTCCGAGGAATTCTGCTCAGTCGGGTGAGCCCGCAGCCCCTTGGCAAGTCGTGTCCATTCCGGATTCTGCTCGACGAACCACACACCACGATCGCCTACAGCTTCGGCTAGTGCCGCGCGGTCAAGCTCGGTGGTGCGAGCGGCCAGCATCGCAAGCGGAGTCCAATAGGCCGCCGACATGCGCTGGCCGTATTGCACGGCCGTGCGCAACCAGAGGTTCAGTAGATCGACCTGCGGTGGCGATAGCAGGCGTGCCAAGATCTCATGCGCCGCGCGGCTTGCGACCGGCTCCCGGCTCGGTGGAGCCGCAGGACCCGGCGGGCACGACGGCAGCCGACCACCTGCACGATTCGCTGCACGATGCCGGGCGGCGAGAGACAACACGGCATGCGCGGGATCGAGGACTTGATCAAGCTCGACGGCCCAGCCCTGCGGGAAGTCGTCGGGCACGGCGCGTCGGTCGGTTCCGATGAGCCCCGTCGTCACGACCTCCTCCCAAGACACGCTTTCAGGCCGCCTGTGAGACAACAGAGGTGCTGAAGGGCTCAGTCGCATCGGTACCGAGTACGCTCAGCGGCCGGAAACCGCGGGGCGTCCACTCTCCGAAGACCTGGATTGGCTCGCCGCAGGAACGAGCGAGCAAGGGCCAGGGGTTTTCAGAGAGCTCGATCATCTCGCAGCACTCCCCACTGGTGGCTCGCATGCGCCACCGTCCAGGGCCCGGAACAGGAGCCGCATTGATCACCGCAGGCATCCGAGCGGCCCATGGATCGGCCGCTACGAGGTCGGCAAAGCGAGCTCGTAGGTCGGCGAATGACTCGCCCGGCGGCATCGATGGACCGGCAGTCGCAGTCGTCTGCTCTCCCACCAAAGCGCGGAATTGTCCAGAGCCAGGGTAGAAGTGCAAGCGTGCGTGGAGCAGGTAGCCAGCTAGCACTGTGTCGTCGAGGAAGCCGCCTGGCGGTGCGAAGCTCATGATCACGGCCCACCGGCCAGTGGCCGCGCCGTAGAGCCAGACCCGGCGGGCATCCAGCCGGTACTCCGCGGTGTCGACCATGCCGACCGCGAACCAGTGATCGACGACGCCAGGCAGTGCCAAGACCTCAGACTTGCTGACCGAGTATCCGATCCGGGAGCGAACCGTCGCAGCAAGTTCGGCCGGCAGTTCATCAAGCCGTCGGTGCGCCTGAATGAGCAGGTGGAGGGCACCCAACTGTTCCAGCACCCGGCTCGGCCACCCGACTCCCGCTAACTCAGCCGGGATAGCGCGCAGCATGCCGGCGATTCCTGGTGCCTGGGCATCGACCATGCGGGCGGCCATCGCGTCAAAGTGGGCGTAGCCGGCTCGGTCCAGACCGGCGATGCCAGTGCGTATTTGATCGCAGAGCCACTGGTCGAGCTCATCGAGTCCCGCGGCGACTCGATCAGCGCGCGCCGCAGCCCGCTTGGCAGCGGCGGCAGGATCGACCAGCTCGCCACGTTGCCGCCCGGCATTGGCGGGCTCCGGCGCTGCCTTCCGTGCTTCCCGCGTTCCCAACCACGCGGCCGCAAACGCTGGAGGCTGGCCGGTGGGCACTAAACCGTCGCTCCATTGCAGGAGCAGGGCAAGAGCATGCTTGCAGGGCACCTTCCGGCTTGGGCAGCTGCAGGCGTACGCAGGAGGTGAGCCGAGGTCCACCACCGTCTCGTAGAGCTGACCGCCGCCAGCACAAGATCCCCACACGCTCCTCGAATCGGTACCCACGCCTAGCCAGGTCTGCGTTGCCGCGAGCTCGAGGGCCGTGGCGACTGAGGCGCGGTCAGGCGCTAGTCCAAGCACCCGCTCCCGCGGCCACACGTCCATGCCGAACACAGTAGTTGTCACCACCGACGGGATCATGCCTGGTTTCAACCCATGTTGTGGCGTAGGTAAGCAGGCCGTCGGAATCCCATCACCGCCTCGATCATGCGAGCCGCGGCCACCGATGCAGTGACGTTGTGCATCCGCAAGATGCGGGCGCCGTTGAGTGCACACATGGTCGCTACGGCAATCGATGGGGCTATCCGATCCGACTTAGGTAGGCCGGTCGCCTCGCCCACGAAGTCCTTATTGGAAACGGCTGCCAGCATCGGCAGACCGAGGTCGGCAATCTCAGCCAAACGCCGTGTCAGTTCCAGTGTGTGCAGTGTGTTCTTGTTGAGGTCGAAGCCGGGATCGATGACGATCCGGCTCTCCGGAAGTCCATGATCAACGGCCAGCTGTATGCGTTCGGCGAGGAAGGCCTTGACCTCGGTCACGACGTCGTTGTACTGCGGCCGACGGTGATGTTGGTGCGGCAGCGCCAGGCTGTGGGTGATCACCAAGGTTGCACCGCGAGCGGCCACCAGATCAGCTAGTTCCGGATCGTGCAGGCCGGTGGTGTCGTTGATCACCGCAGCACCAGCCTCGATGGAGGGCGCTGCGACGTCTGGACGAAACGTGTCGACGGAGACGACGATGTCACTGGCCGCGGTGACCTGCTCGACGACCGGCAGTACGCGATCGATCTCTTCCGCCACTGTTACTTCTGGCGTGTCAGGTGAAAAAGGAACACCGCCGATGTCGATCCAGTCAGCGCCGGCCTCGCCAGCCGCCTGCGCGGCAGCCACCGCCTGATCGCGTCCGAATGTGCGGCCCTCGTCGAAGAAGGAATCCGGCGTACGGTTCACGATTCCCATGACGACGATCTGATGATCGAAGTCGAAGCTCCGGCGACCGATCGTCCGTATCGGATCCCGCAGTGGCGGCAGGTAGCTCACGGGCCAAGTCTCAATTACGCATGCAACCGGCTGATCATTGCGGTATCCGGCCCCGCGCGGGAGAGTCGTTTCGTGGGTGGAGATCACATAAGGCGTGGGAGCACATTGAACCTGAAGGGCACCACTGGATCTGAGCAATCAAGAGCCGAACCTGCTCCACTGTCGTTCGGCTCTGCCTGGAGGCGGGCCCGCCTCTCCGTGGAAGACCGCGTCGCGCGCGGGAAGTCTGCCCGCCAGCAGGCTCCGAGGTCCAGCCACAGGCAATTTGTGCCGGCTGCGGACCGGCCGGACCCGATCTCACTACTGGAAAAGCAGGCCGAGAGCCGGGTCCAGGCTCTCGTGCCGATCCGCTACGGACGCATGCTGGTCTCGCCCTTCACGTTTTACCGTGGTGCCGCGATGATCATGGCTGCCGACCTCGCGCCAACCCCACGTTCGGGTGTGATCGTCCAACTCTGCGGCGACGCCCACCTCTCGAACTTCGGGGTGTTCGGCACACCAGAGCGCAGAATGCTGTTCGACATCAACGACTTCGATGAGACGCTCCCCGGCCCCTGGGAGTGGGACGTGAAGCGGCTGGCGGCGAGCTTCGAGGTCCACGGGCGGGACCGCGGGTTCGCTACGGCCGACCGGCGCACCATCGTCCTAGCCAGCGTTAGCGAGTATCGGCAGCGCATGCGTCGGGCCGCGAAGCAGCGAACCCTGGACTCCTGGTACGACCACCTCGAGGCCGGGCAGCTGATGGATCGTGTTCGGCAAGAAGCACGCAAGGGCAGCCTCACTGGTTCGGAAGCTCGCGCGGCCGAAGGCCTGATCGCGAAGGCACGATCCCGCGATAGCGTCCGAGTGTTTGCAAAGCGAGCCGGTCAGGTCGATGGGGACCTGCGGATCCTGGCCGACCCGCCGCTCATTGTTCCGATCGAGGACATGGTGGCTCCTGACCCGCAGTTAGGCAGCGCCGAGGCAGTGATCAAGAAGCTGATCTGGTCGTACCGCCGAACGCTCGGCCAGGAGCATCATCCTCTCGAGGAATTCCGTTACGTCCACGCGGCGTCCAAAGTGGTGGGCGTCGGCAGTGTCGGAACCCGCTCCTACGTGGTGCTCATGGTGGGCCGCGACCAGAGAGACCCTCTGTTCCTGCAAGTAAAAGAGGCCCAAGAATCGGTTCTGGAGCGATTCTTGGGCACGAGCGAGCACAAGCATCATGGCCAGCGCGTTGTCGCAGGCCAGAAGCTGATGCAGGCGGCCAGCGACATCTTCCTCGGCTGGGTCCGTGTCAAGGATCGCGACGGGGCAGCCCACGACTACTACGTGCGGCAGCTTCACGATTGGAAGGGAGCCGCCGACGTGGAGAGCTTGCGGGTAACGGGTACCACCTTGTACGCCCGGCTGTGCGGGGCGACTCTCGCCCGTGCGCACGCGCGTTGGGGTGACCGCATCGCAATTGCGTCGTACCTAGGAAAAGGGAACGCCTTCGATCGGGCGATCGCGGACTTTTCCACGGCGTACGCCGACCAGAACGAAAGAGACTTCGACGCCTTCGCACACGCTGTGAAGTCAGGACGACTCATCGCACAGACGGGCGTGTAGCTCTGCATTCGGGACGCTGGCTCGATCCTCAGCTACCGGTGCCTAGGACCGGCTCGGAGCGTCCCAGCAATGAGTTGCGGACGATCTTGGGGACAGGATTCTTCAGAGTGGAGGTGGCGGGAATCGAACCCGCGTCCTTGAGCAACGAACCAGGTCTTCTCCGGGCGCAGCGGGCTAGGCGTTCTCTCGGCTCCTGCACTCGCGCCAGCACGTTGCAGACAAGCCCAGTCTCAGTTCATTTCCCTGCTAAGCCCTGAGACTGCTCTCAGCAGGTAAGCCTCCTCGATGAGGCCAGGGTCCGGGGCGGAGGCGCACCCGGTCTGACCCGTCGATCACTGTTTAAGCAGCGAGAGCGACGTCAGTGCGCTTTGCGTTGGCACTTATTGGTTCCCAAGGAACATTAACGAGTTGACCTTGGATTCTCGGCCCGCTTCTCCTGGGACTATCGACCCAAGTCGAAACCGATCACCCCCTATTGAGTTGTGCTTGGCGATCATCCGGTACGTCTGGGGATGGCCGCAACCCCAAAATTCTATCCATTGTGCAATGCGACGGCAGCTCAATTGATTCCGCCAGGAAGGCACGAAAAAGGCGCCGGACCCTGTGGATCCGGCGCCTTGTTCACTACTTCTCCGAGAGCACCTCAAGCTTGATCACATTTTTGACCGGGTTCTTCCAGTCCTCGCCCTGCAGCGCCTTGGCGCCGCCGACGATGGTGAGGACCAACCAGCCGAGGCCCATGAACGGAATCAGCCAGCCAAAGATGTCCAGGTTCGTGATACCGCCCAGAATCGCCACAAGCACGAACGCGATTGAAGAGATCAGCTGGAAGTTGAAGGACTTCGCCGCCTCTCTACGCGTGTACGTCCCCGGCGCCGACAGCGCGTAAACCAGACCCGGCCCGAAAAGCCAGAGGAAGAACACCGAGAAGTGCGCCACTGCAGCCGCTCCGCGACCCGCCTGCTCTCGAGTTTCCGGCCGGACCAAGGGCTGGTATGCGGGGTGGAACCCGAGCGCCCGGGACGGCGTCGGTACTTGAACCAGGCCGTAAAACGCCTCGTTGAGTTCCTTGCGGGTGACCGCTGTTAAGACCTGGCCGATCCGCCGGTCGAATTCAGACTCGCTGATCCGGCCGTCGGCGTAGGCATCCTTGAGCCAGGACTCGGCGCGGTCACGCTGCTCCGAGGTCACTTGCATTTTCAGACTGGGGTGCTCATAGATAGCGCTCATACCGACCAGCATGGTTTCGCGAGAACTCCTGCACCATCGGGCACTCCCCCGGACCTACCCGGATGCGGCCACGAGCCGCCACGTCAGTTCGACTGGCGCACTACCAGCTGCCGCTGCCGCCTCCGCCGCCGCCACCACCGGAGAAGCCGCCTCCGCCGAAGGCGCTGCCGCCACCAAATCCCGTACCACCCGCACCCGAGGAGGATGCCACCGGCGTGGCAGCCGATGTCAGGCTGCTTGTCAGGAACGCCGTGTTGAACGCGATCATCTGATAGTTGCCGACGTACCAGTAGGGTGTGACATTCGGCAGCCGTCCCATCGCCACCAGATCACCACAGATCTTGGCCCAGCGATCGGCCAGCTCAAAGACGATCGCCCACGGCAAGTACTTGGAGAAGATGTCCTCGCCCTCTTCAAACTTGAGCTGATCAGCTTCAGCCGTAGCGAGGTAGGTTCTGAAGCCCTCGACCTGGTCACAGACCGCCCGGCCTTCAGCGGTCCGCTGTCCTCGCTTGAGCTTCGTACGGATCACCGCGAGCGTAATCACGATCGGCAGCAGTGGGATAAGCAGCAGTAGCAGCCAGAATCCGACCGCGAACGATGCGAAGATCGCGATGACGATGATGCCGAAGCCTAAGCTGCTCGTCGCCGCGGCCGAAGGCACCTTGCGGAACCAGCCGCGAGAAGTGACCTGGTTGCGAACCGAGTCCCGCATTTGTTCATGCGCGTTAGCCATGCTGCCGGGTGCGGAAAGGTCTTTGACAGCACCTGGCGGCTGACCGTCGAACAGGCTGGTCAAGAGCACCATCTCGTGCGGCGCTGTTGCCCTGTCCGGATCGACCAGGGTGACTTGGAAGTCGTCCTTGCCATAACTCTGGACCGTGAGCGCACCGCGCACGGCCAGGTCGATGATCGTAGCCGCGGTCTCCCTGGTATCGACTTGCCCGTCGATCAGTAGGCCGGCCTCAGCTACCGGGATCGGCGGAGGGTAGAACGCGACCGGTATCGGGATATCAGGATCGTTGGGCACGACCTCTGCTTCCTGTCCCGCTAGAGGAACCGTGCCCGGGGGGAGACCCGCGTAGCGCTTGTCACGGCCGTTCTTGCGCCACCACAGCACCCCAACGATTGGTGAGAGGACCGCCGAAAGCAGCGAGACGCCCGCCAACGCGAACGCGCCAACCCTTTCGGCCGGTGAAAGCTTGGCGCCGTTCGGCTCCATATGCGGTTTGTTGTCCGCCACAAGACCTGGCGTGATCTTGACGCCAATACTGACGCTTGACCCCGGTGCCACGTTGGTCTGACCGAAGGTGGCCTCCCCACCCTTTGTGTACTTAATGGTCTCGCAGCGCTCGGTGCTTCGCGGCGGTCCGTAGTAGCAGGTGGCCTCTTGGACGCCGCCAGGCACCGTTGTGGTGATCTTCAAGTCCTTGATCAACGGGTTGCCGAATCCGGGGCCGTCCCAGAAGAACTCGTCATAGCCGCTAAAGGAGCGCATCGCACCGGTGACGTCATAGGAAATGACATAGGTTGCGGTTGGCTCAGAGATCGTCTGGTTGGGGTCGCCGATCCGGACATTGAGCTCCTCTTCGCGGCCTCCCTGGGATTCGGTGGTCTTGGAGCTGAAGTCGGTTGCCACGTAATCGTCGGGGCTCGTCACGGTGATGTTGCTGATCCCATAGACGAAATCTTGGTCGCTGTCGGGATCCGGTTCGCGGATGACAAGGTCGCGTTGGATGCCGTGCCGGCCGGAATTGCTGCCGAAGCGCCAGGTGATCGTCTCCTTCACCTTAAGTACGCCGCTCTGCTGCATGTCGTAGTTGATGATGAAGGAATCGATCTGGTCGTCGGCGGCGTAGGCCTTCGTTGGCGTCACTAGGAACCAAGCGAGCGCGGTCAGGACCATCAAGAGAAACGCGATAACGATCCGAGAGAGTCGGCCGCCAAGCTGCCAAACACGGTCGCCGGCCGCGCGGAATTGCACCATTACCTCATTGTCTCCGATGCCGGGTCGCGAGGGCTCGTTCGGCCTCACGCCTCGACTCACGAGCGGCAATGGCTTGGCGTTTGTCGTATTCCCGCTTGCCGGAGGCGAGTGCGATTTCTACCTTGGCGTACCCATTGGAGAAGTAGAGCGACAGCGGCACCAATGTCGTGCCCGAGCCCTCGAGCTCGCGCTCGATCTTGGAGATTTCCCGACGAGTCAACAACAGCTTGCGAGTACGTCGGGCTGTGTGGTTTGTCCAGGTCCCATGGCTGTACTCCGGAATATGCGCGCCTCGCAGCCAGATCTCGCCGTCATCGACGGTGGCGTAGGCGTCGGTCAGGTTGGCACGTCCATCGCGCAGCGACTTCACCTCCGTGCCACTGAGGACAATCCCCGCCTCGTACGTGTCGTGGATGTGATAGTCGTACCTGGCCTTGCGGTTCTGCGCGACCAGCCTGCGGCCTTTCTCCTTCGCCATAGTCCCATCATCCCCTGTCACTGACTCCGCTCAGGGGATCGCGTCTTGGAAGCCACCTCGGCCTGAGACTCAACATCCCACGCTGCGTGGGATGTTGACGCTGTACATGGCCTGCACGCCGCCACAGCACAGATCGGCCGGCTTGTCAGCCACAGCGACCACACGTCCTGACAGATGCTGAGTTCAGAACCACGTCATAGGGTTTCGGAGGCGGCCGTTGAGCCACACCATCAGATGCAGATGGCAGCCAGTGGAAAATCCTGTGGTACCGACGTAGCCGATGACCTGTCCTTCCCGGACGCGCTGACCCACGTGGACGATATAGCGGCTGGCGTGGTTGTAGCCCGTCGTCACGTATCTGCCACCGATGTAGCCGTGGTCAATCATCAACCGATTGCCATAGCCGGAGTTGTAATACCGCTCAGCGACCCGGCCGGCATGGGCAGCGCGGATCGGCGTGCCACAGGCAGCGCCGAAGTCGGTGCCATCATGCAGCTTCCAGTAATGCAGCACCGGATGGAACCGCATTCCAAAAGGTGAGGTAATGCGAGCCGCCACGGGGAAGGAAAAGCCGTGGCCCGCGCTCGACGTGGTGGAACGTCGAGCATGCCCGGTCGAGTGAGATCGCCGTGTGGCGTTCGACTTTCGTTCAGCCGCGCGCTTACGCTCAGCAGCCGCTCGCTCGGCGGCGCGCTTTCGCTCTGCCGCCGCCTTGGCGATCCGCGCAGCGATGCGTCGCTCGACCGACGCCCGCTCCTTAACTAACTGTGAGTAACGGGCCTTGTCCTGGGCTACGTCGTCCGCAGCCGCATCTTCGGCCGTTTTCCGCTCGCGGAGCAGTTGCGCAATGGTGGCCTCCTCTGCTGCGGCGCGGGATTCCAGCGCCTTCTTGATCTTCAGGTTGGCTGCAGCATCGTGACGAGCTGCCGCAACCTTCGCCTCGAGCTCCGCCTGCCGGGCGCGAGCAGCGTTGAGCTGGCGCTGGATCAGCGTCAGTCGATCGATCTGAGCCTGAGTCGTATCGAACAATGTGGTCGACCATTGCAGCCGAGTCTGCAAGTCCTCGGTGGAGTCTGGATCGACAAACACCGCGATAGGCAGCAGGTTGGTCTGTTGCTGATATTGATCCCGGACCATCTGACCCGCCTTGGCCTTTTCGGCGTCCAATCGGGCCTGTCCCGCAGCGACGGCAGCAACCGCCACGGCGAGGTCTGCCCGAGCCTGCTGCAGTTTCGCCGCCATTGCGACGTCCTTCGCCTTGGCTGTGGCCAATTCCTGGCGGGTCGTGCTGAGCTGGGCAGTCGCCGCCTCCAGCTTGTTTTGTGCTTTGTCCACTGCGACGGCCGCAGCACTAAGCACCTTGGTGGATTCATTAAGATCGCCCTTGGTCTTGGCGATCTGCTGCTTGACCCGCGCCCGGTGTGTCGTGAGTTCGTCGGCGGAAGCCTGTGGCCCCAGCAGCGTAAGGGCTAGCGCCGACGCGACCGCAACGGCAACTACCATGCGCACGGTACGCGTGCCGGGGCGATATGCCGCTGACAGGTCTGCAGTTATGCCCTTGGACGTCGGCGACGTGGCGAGAGTTTTGTCACTCTGCGCCAGCCTGGCGAAGCGACCAGCATGCTGAGGTGCTTCGCTGTCGTCCGGAACGTCCTTGCGGACGTAGGGAAGGTCCGGAACCACAGCTTTCCCCAATCAATCTTCGGTTGTAACGACCCGACTGCTTCGCCTGCTGTCACTGGCTGCGCAGCTGCACGTCGGCCTCGGCATCGTAGGCAGGCCTCGGCAGCAGCCGGAAACACCAAAACGCGGAAACTCGCATTTTGTCATCAATCAGGCACAAACTCTCAAGTGATACTTGAGTGATTTAGGTCAACTTCTGATGTTTTTGTGACTGAAGTTATGCCAAGGCATGACAACGATCACACGCGGAGGTAGCGCCTCGTCGTCACAAGAGTCGGGATTACCGCAAGCACAACGCCGACCACGACCACGCCAAGCATGGCGAGAGCGGTCTGCTGCCAGCCGATCCAGGCTATGAACCGGACTGAGTTTCGAACGCCTCGAATGATCCAGAAGTAGACACCGGCCGCCATAGTCAGGCATGCCAGCGCTACACCGATCAACGCCGAAATCACTGCGCCAAGCAAGAAGGGCACGGTGATGTAGAAGTTGCTCGCTCCTACTAGGCGCATGATGCCGATCTCACGGCGTCGCGCAAAGGTGGCCAATCGAATTGTGTTTCCGATCTGCAGTGCCGAGGCAAGTAGCAGCAACGCCGATGCGCCGGCGGTGGACCATTGGAGCACATTCAACGCTCGGAAGAATGGATCGAGGAGCTGGTGCAGATCCTGCACCTTCTGGACGCCTTTGAGACCGACCACGGAACTGACCACACCTTGGTATTCCTCCGGGTTCTTGAGCTTGACCCGGAACGACTCCTGCATCTGGTCCACAGTCAGGGAGTCCTGGATCGGGCTACCTTCATAGGCTTTCTGGAACTCCGCGTAGGCCTCTTGCTTGGTCTCGAAATAGATTCCCTCCGGCGCAACCTCAGGATTGGTCTCTAGCGTTCGCCGGATCTCAGCTTTCTGTGCCTCCGTTGCATCCTGGCCCGGATCACATTGATCACCGCGAGTGTCTTTGGCACACAGAAAGATTGAGATCTCGATCTTGTCGTACCAGCGGCCCTTCATGAGGTCGACCTGCTGGCTCGCCAGCAGCCCGGCACCGAACAATGACAGTGACACCCACATGGTCATAATGACCGCCAGGGTCATAGTCAGATTTTGTCGAAGCCCTGCGCGGGTCTCCGACATGATGTGGCGGAAACGCATCAAATATCCCCAATAGCTCGACAAGCAGCAGTCGTGTGGTTGGCGACGCTACGACCAGGCATAGGCATGTTCTTCGGCTTCGGAGTAATCACTGGTAGCCGTACACGCCTCTGCTCTGGTCTCGGACGACTTCCCCGTCGTCCAGCTCGATCACCCGCTTACGCATCTGGTCCACGATGGTGGAGTCGTGCGTCGCCATCAGGACGGTGGTATCGGCGCGGTTGATCCGATCAAGCAGCTTCATGATGCCGACGCTGGTGGCCGGGTCGAGATTCCCCGTTGGCTCGTCGGCGATCAAGATCATTGGGCGATTCACGAAGGCGCGCGCGATCGCAACACGTTGCTGCTCGCCGCCCGAAAGCTCTTCGGGCAGCCGGTCGCCCTTGCCACCAAGGCCAACAAGCTCCAGCACCTCAGGCACCACTCGCTTGATGGTCGAGGCAGGCTTGCCGATGACCTGCAGGGCAAAAGCGACATTGTCGGTCACGTTCTTGTTCGGCAGCAGCCTGAAGTCTTGGAAGACTGTACCGATTTGGCGGCGCATCGCAGGGATCTTCCAACTGTGCAGCTTGTTGAGCTCCCGGCCGGCAACGAAGACCTTGCCT
Organism: Propionibacteriaceae bacterium; assembly: GCA_036519615.1. GTDB lineage: Bacteria > Actinomycetota > Actinomycetes > Propionibacteriales > Propionibacteriaceae > Microlunatus. The sequence continues at coordinate 5,029 of DATDKX010000427.1, read as the reverse complement.
TGGCTCGGCCGCTGCTCACGCAGGATCAGTCTGAGAAACGTCGACTTGCCAGAGCCTGAGGCCCCAACCAAGAAGACGAACTCCCCCTTGTCGATGTCGACATTGATATTCCCGAGCGCTGCGCGGCGCTGGCCGTCGTAGGTCTTGGTGACATTCTCAAAACGAATCACGGTCGTGCTTCCCCCGATAGACAGCTCCGACGCCCTCGCGGACGCCAGACGGCCAGAAGATGAGTCTAAGTGAAGCTTTGGTAACGAGACACGATCACCGGGGTGAGCCCGTCATGTGGATTCTGCTCAGCTGCTTTAGCTAGCCGCCGCCTCGCGCGTCCTCCGCCAGCGGATGCCGGACTCGATGAAGCCGTCAATGTCGCCGTCGAATACCGCGTCCGGCGAGGAGACCTCATACTCGGTCCGCAAGTCCTTCACCATTTGGTATGGGTGCAGCACGTAGGACCGCATCTGCGAGCCCCAGCTATTACCACCATCGCCCTTGAGTGCATTGAGCTCGGCCTCGCGTTCCTGCCGAGCCCGTTCCAGCAGGCGGGACTGCAACACCCGTAGTGCCGCTGCCTTGTTCTGCAACTGGGATTTTTCGTTCTGACAGGACACCACGATGCCAGTCGGCAGGTGAGTGATGCGTACCGCAGAGTCAGTGGTGTTGACGCTCTGTCCGCCTGGCCCGGAGGAGCGGAACACGTCGATGCGTAGCTCTGACTCGGGGATGTCGATGTGATCGGCAGCCTCGGTGACCGGTAGCACCTCCACACCGGCGAATGAGGTCTGGCGACGTCCCTGGTTGTCGAAAGGCGAAATCCGTACCAGCCGATGGGTGCCCTGTTCGGCCGACAAGGTTCCGTACGCAAAGGGGGCTTTCACCTGGAATGTCGCCGACTTGATGCCCGCTTCCTCGGCGTATGAGGTGTCATAGACCTCGGTCGGGTAGCGATGCCGTTCGGCCCAGCGCAAGTACATCCGCAAGAGCATTGAGGCGAAGTCGGCCGCGTCTATGCCGCCCGCCTCAGACCGAATAGTGACCAGCGCCTCGCGCTCGTCGTAGTCACCAGACAGCAGGGTCCGTACTTCGAGGACTTCAATCGCCTTCTGCAGCGAGGCGAGAATTTCGCCTGCCTCAGTAAGGCTGGCTTGATCGCCCTCTTCCTGCCCGAGCTCGACCAGAACGCCAAGATCGTCCAGCTGAGAGCGAAGTCCGACCAATCGATCGACCTCGGCCTGTAGGACAGATAGTCGCGATGTCACGCGTTGGGCGTTTTCCGGGTTATCCCACAGATCAGGAGCAGCCACTTGCTGCTCCAACTCCGCAATTTCAGTACGCCTACGAGCCGGGTCGATAACAGCCTCAATCGAGCTCAAAGCCTTATCAAGGTCAGTGAGCGCGACTGCGAAGTCGGGTCCGGCCACAATGATCCACTCTACTTGCCCGGACGCCTGGGGCCCGTACGCGAACTGTCGGGCTAGCTGCTGCTACCGACCATCTGATGCGAAGTCGAGGTTAGGAATCGTCTGCGCTATGCAATTCCTCGATACGGACGAACCGCTCTTCGCCGATTGGGCGGCGCGGCGGCCAATCGCTCACCCAGATGACCCCGAACGCGCCAAGGGAGCAGGCCAGGGCAATCACGGGTCCAAGAACCAACAGCCACACGACCACGCATCCGACAAGGTCCAGCAGCAGCACTGCCACCGCTCGACGTCTGCTGAGATGGCCGTGGCGAGCGCGCCATGCCGCGTACCCAATCCACGGCAGCATCGCCAACAGGATGGCTACCCAAGCGAAGGCCGACATCCCATGGCTAAACGCGCCAGAAACCAGTCGAATCATCGCGACCATGCTGACCAGGCCGGTCAGAGCCCCAAGGGCCGCGGCGAGATTTCTATTGGGCACGCCTACTCCAGTGCGTCATACTCGTGAGCTGCGAGCGTCGGCATTGCGGGACCAGCTCCTTATAACTTGGTCGAGCCAGAACCGACACACTAGTCTTGTCGGCTGCGTACACGCGGCAGCGACCCGGGAGCATAGCTCAGTTGGTAGAGCACTTCCCTTACAAGGAAGGGGTCAGCAGTTCGAGTCTGCTTGCTCCCACAACTTCAGCACCTAGTCAGGGTTTCTTGCCGTGGGCATCCTCGCCGGACTGACCGAATGTAGCCATGTATGTAGCATCGGGATTGTCACCACGGAAACGCCTCCCCCAGCCGCTCAGCCGCCACACGCTGCTGCTCCGACAGCGATATAGGCGTACGTGTCGGCGAGCAACTTGCATCCGGTACGAGCAAGCGACCACCTCACCCATAGATGGCCATCCGCCAAGTCAACATCCCGCCAATGCAACGCCAACGCCTCACCGCGGCGCAGACCGCTGCCAAGCAGCAACACCAGCAATGGATAGACGCGGTCACCCTTAGCTGCCTCAAGGAGCCGCGCAGCCTCCCACGGCGTCAGATATCGGGCGTCGCTCCGCTGCACGGTTGGCGGTTTCACAGCGGCGGCTGGATTGCGACGTACCAGCCCGTCGCGCACGGCTGTATCAAGCGCTTGGCGGCACGCCTTATGGATGGCCCCAACGGTCCATCCTGGCCAAGCCCGCATCTTGCTTGGCCAACAGCAACGCTTCGATGTTGGACGCACGTAACCGGTCCAATGGCAACGCGCCAAAAGGCTCAGGAATCAAGTGGGTACGAGCCAGAGCCGCATAGGTGGCTTGGGTGGTCGCTCGCCGTGGGGGCGCCAATAACGCCGTTTTGAGCCAGTCATTGATGAAGTCCGCATCGTGACAAGGCATCCTTAATCGGCTCATCCGCGGCTAGCCGGATACGCATCTCCTCCGCTTCGGTGGCCTCAGGCTGTTGTACACCCCCCCCGACAACGCCGGGGCCATCCTCGACTCGATTCGCAGTTGGCCGCCGACACCTTCCAAAGCGTGTTCGAGCCCGCAGTCACGGCAGACCTGGTCGGGCCGAAACAAGGTGAGGTTAGAACCTCGCCGAGGCCCGCAGCGAAGGGAACAGCATCCTCGCCTGGGCCGTCGCCCAGGGTATGGCATCCGACCCGCCGCAACCCGGGCGCCGGCTGAAAGAGAAGAGCCCCCAGCTTTCATTGAAGTGGCCGAGATCGAGACAGCACCCAAGGCAGCGACCAACGGGTCAGCAGCTCCCGGCGACAACGAAGCGGAACCCCGTCGGTCGGTCAACTACACCCTACCGACCGACGGCAACGCGATTCGGCTTATCGAATATCAGCACCGACAACGTGCGCCCGCGTTGAGAAGCAGGTTGGCCCCGACCAAACGCCGGGACCAACACGAGTCTCACCTCTCGCCAGTTCCGCCCCTGCAGAGTCCGAGCGTGCCTGGGGAACCCTTCGGAAGCCCGTAGAACTTCCAAGAGTCCGCGGCAGTCTGAACCTGCGACGCCGTCTGTCCCTCAGTATCTGCCAAATCGAAGTCGTTCAACCCGCTCGCAGCGCAGGCCGAGTTCGCGTGATCCAAAGCTCCGGTCTCATTGGTGTTGTTCACTGTGCCTGGCGGACCCTTGACCTCACCAGCAAATGCCGTGCTTCCTCCCGTCAATGCGAGCACGGCGGCCGAAACCGCAATCACAACTAGTCGCTTCATTCCCCCGTTGACTCCTTCGTTTGATCGACGCTCTTCCTGAGGCGTGCGCGGTGAAACTACTCCTGGTGCTGAACCAGCGTCAACTGTCCTAAGGGCGTGTCGGCATTGCGCCACACGCCAGCTTCGCGGCTGGCGTGCTGATTGGACTCCTGTTCGGGCGTTTCAGTGCCAGCGCCGAAAGGGGTTTGCCATGCCTCGGGCGCCAACCCTTGAGTGGCGGATGACCCCCGAAGGATTCAGCGCCGCCAAGTCGTCCAACACTGACGATGAGCACCGTGTTGTTGACCACACGTACGGCTACCGGAGAGTGGAGCAACAATCGGCGTTTCTCCTCCAACACCGCCGCCAGGCTGCCAAGATAAGCGCGGGCGGGAACTTCGGAGAAAGGGACGACATGGTCGTAGGCAGTAAGAGAGCGGTTGCCGGGCTCGTGGGCTCCATCGTAGGGATGATCGCCTTGGTCCTGTTTCCGGCAGCTGCAGCGGCCGATCCTACGGGTGCTCAGGCGACGCTAACGGCGGTGTCAGGTACTGGATCAGGCCGGGTGTTAATCGCACCCTATGCGAAGCTTCACGGAAGGTTCGCGGCTGCAGTCACGATCAACGTCCACGGCTCGAGCCCGGACACGACGTATACGGTGACTCGCTACCCGGATCTCAAAGCTGATGGGATTTGCACGAGAGACCTTGGCCCCCGTCCCACTGGGGTGTTAGACACGTCGGCAGGTGGTGCAGGCGCGGCGCACTTCGACCTGCAACTACCACCCGGGACTCCCTTCGTGTCCGGCACTAGCTTCGATGTGGTGTGGGAGCTGGTCGGCAGCGATGGATCTAAACTCGTGAGCGAGTGCGTCACCGTAACGGTGAAGTAGCGCAGGTTTAGACCCGCGTCGGCCATGAGGGCGGGATGAGGTGCCTGGCGCGAGCAACGGTGATCCCACAAGCGTTCGTCTGGTGAATCGACCGCAGCAGGTCACTTCAGTTCGCTTCCAATCAGGTGTGGGGCCTCACCCAGACCCACAAGGAATGGCCCGACAAGTTGGAGGCCACATTGACGGCCGCCCGTCGGGATGACCTCCGGCACGGAACTAACCCCGCCTATGTGGCGGGATGTGTTTGCAGCGAGTGCCGTGTAGGTGGCGTGTTTGTCAGCCGTATCGGTTAGCGTCGTGTTGGCGGGCCGCCAGGGGCGCGGCTTTAAGACCTGGCCCTGTCGGCTCGCGCGGATAACTCGCGCGGATAAAATGTTTGGCCCCGAGCGAGAGTCTTTGCGTCTCGCGCGGGGCCAGTTCGGAAGAGGTGAGCTTCCACTGTATTAACTATTCCCTGGTTATGGCCCTCCAAACGCGTCGGGATTCTCCTGCAGCCATTTGAGGTGAGCGGCTAGCTGAGCGGCCAG
>DATDKX010000426.1:0-5074 GCA_036519615.1 Propionibacteriaceae bacterium | reverse complement strand
CGGCAAGCAGGACCGCCAGCGCGAGCATCGCGCCGGAGTAGTAGCCCATCCACGCCGTGCCGTCTGCTTGATCAAGTTTCACGCCCGGGGGCAAGTGGGAACGATCGATCGGACTGATGTTGTCCAACCCCAAGAAACCGCCGCCAAAAAGGTTGTTACCCTCGGGATCTTCGCGGTTGAGCCACCAGGTGAAGTTGAGCAGAAGTTTCTGGAAGACGCGCTCGAGAAAGTCCAGGTCGGTAGCGCCGTCAATGACGAACACCCGAAGTGCCGCCAATGCATGGACCGGAGGATTGACGTCGTCGAAGCTCCACTCGTACGCCGGAAGCGCGCCATTCGGATGCAGAAACCATTCCCGCAACAAGATCAGTAACTGATATTTTGCAAACGCCGGATCCAGATGCGCCCACGTAATGGCGTGAAATGCGAGATCCCAGGCAGCAAACCACGGATATTCCCAGGGATCCGGCATCGCCAACACGTCGAAGGAATCAAGGTGCCGCCAACCGGCGTTGCGGCCAAATCGATGCCCGGGCGGTGGCGGTGGTTGACCGGGATCCCCATCCAGCCAGCGCGCCACCCGGTACGGGTACATCTGTTTGCTCCAGATCAGCCCCGCGCACGATTGCCGTAACACCCGCATCTCTTCCTCGCCGACCTCATCAGGTGCCAGCGCGGCAAAGAACTCATCTGCTTCCCGTTCCCGGTCCGCCATGACGGTGTCGAAGTAGCTCACATACCACCCGTCGTTCATGGGCGCTATCTGTTGATCAGGTCGGTGAAGTCTGAGGCGAACCTCCGCAGTACCCCCGGCGGGAACCGTGATCTTGTACCACCAACACGCCTTGGTGCCATGCTCATCCAGGTTCACCGTGTTGGCCCCTGTGATCACATGGTCATTGATGCCATCCTTCGGGTAATCGGTAATTGGCGCGGCTGCGAATAGCCTGGGGTTGTTGGTTTCGTTATCACAGAACAACGCACGCGGGCGGCTGCCATCTGCCATAGGGGCAGCATCCAGTCGGTAGCCGGACAACCGCGGATGATCAACAGCGATGCCGCCGCCATCGAGGAAAAGTCTTGGAACCGCCTCACCGGTGAACCGCCAGGTGTTGCGGAACCAGAAAGTGGGCAGCACAGAAAGGGAGGCCTCGTCGGCGGCATGGTTCTTGATCGTGATCTTCGCAAGCACCTCGGTAGGCGAGGCTTTCGCGTACGCGACGTCGACCGCCCAATACCGCCCATGATCAAAAACGCCGGTGTCCATGAGCTCAAACTCCGGTTGGTCCCGGGAACGTCGGCCGTTCTCATCAATCAGCCACTGATACGGAAACGGCTCCTGCGGATAGTGATATCGCCAGCGCAGCCAGGCATGGCTAGGAAGCCCATCCAGATACCACCAATACTCCTTCACATCCTCGCCATGATTTCCTTGCGGCCCGGTAAGGCCGAACATGCGCTCCTTCAAGATCGGATCAACACCGTTCCACAGCGCCAACGCAAAACACAGATCATGATGAACATCCGACAACCCGGCCATACCATCTTCATTCCATCGGTACGCCCGAGACCGCGCATGATCATGAGGAAAGAAGCTCCAGGCATCGCCATCGTTGCTGTAGTCCTCACGTACGGTGCCCCAGGCGCGCTCGGAGAGGTATGGGCCCCACTCGTACCAAGGATTGGACTCCGACAGATCGTCCTCCGCGCGTCCAGTGGCCTGAGCCAGCCGGCCATGCTCGGCGGTGCTATCTCGGGATGGCGTGCTGATAGTCATGACCTCTCCTAGGAATGGCACCAGCCCCGATGAGAGCACAATCCCTCAAGCGGCTGGAGCAGTCATCACCCTCAAGGGGTGACCTCGTTCAGACTGCGCCCAGGTCCTAGAAGCGGTGATGCAGGACGATCGCTCCCTTCCGGGACAAGGTTGTGCTTGTGCCGAGAAATCGATCTACATCGGTTTCGGTAGCAGTGTCGGGGCCTGATCCCGCCCATGTGGGTGCTGTGGTGGGCAACGCTGTGCAACGGGCCGGCGTCCGGGCCGTGATTGCGAGCGGATGGGGAGCGCTACGTGGCGTTCAGAGCAACTCCAACACGATGGCGATCGAGAGCGCTTCCGTGGTTCGCTATTCCCCGCGTTGCCGCCGTCGTCCATCACGGAGGCGCAGGGACGACCGCTGCCGGTCTGCTTGCGGCACGTCCGACGGTTGTCTGTCCCTTCCAGGGCGACCAGTACTTCCGGGGGGCCGCGGTTCACCGCGCTGGGACAGGGCCGCAGCCTATGCCCGTCAAGAAGCTCACTCCCGACCGACTTGCGTCGGCGATCCGGGCGGTCCGCGACGATTCCGACATGCAGGCTCGTGCCGCCGTGCTGTCGGAGCGGATCGCTCAAGAAGACGGTGCAGGCCGGGCTTGCGAACAGATCGAAAGCATTTTGGCCTAGCCGATTAGCCGCTTTCCGGTCTATCGATGGGAGCAACCGGCCCGCCACGCAGCGGCCGATTCGCAGTCATACGCTGCTCGTTGTCTCGGAGGCGCGGCTCGTAGTGCGCAAAGAAGATCTTGGTAACAAGATCACGCCGGGCGCGCACGCCAGTTTTCGCGAATACGTTCCTCAGATGCCCCTGCACGGTGTGCATCGAGATCACCAGTCGGTCAGCGATGTCGGTCGTTGAGAAACCCTGCAATACGAGTCTGGTCAGCTGCTGCTCGCGTTCGGTCAGGCCGTAGGCCGACATCAGGAGCGGGGCGATCCGACTTGGGTGCGCTGGCTCGACGATGACCGCAACCCGCTGGCTGTCGGTGGCAGCGAGCGGCACACCGTGCAGGACGATCCAGCGCCCGGAGCGGGTCAGTACTCGAGCGACGGCAACCTCGGCCGGCTCACTGGTACTGCTAGCTGAACGCGCTGCGCGTCCGGCCACGGCAAGCACAGCTGTAGGTAACCGTGAGGCCGCCCAGTTTCCGTCCGGCAGGTCACGAAGCCACTCCTCGACGCCGGGCGACATCGACTCCGGGCGCCAGCCCGGGCCCAGCACGATCATCCCGGGCGCATCCGGACCTTCGGGATCCGCCGACTCCCCCATAAGCAGAGCCCGGCGCACGGCATCAGCCATGAGCGGACTGATAGCGGCTAAGAAGGCCTTCTCATCCGCGTCGAACAACGGGCGGTCGGGCTCTCGGTACAGGCCGAGCGCCCCCCAGACGTCGCCGCTGCGAGTACGCATCGCGGCGATCACCTCCTGATCACCGCCATAGGTCATGTTGGCGTGCCAGCGAGGACTTGAGCTCGGGTTGCCGCCAGTGGCCTCGTACAACGTTGAAATCCCGGTCGGTGAGCGCGCCACATCTGTGAGCTGGTTGACATCGTCCTCGGCGTACTCCATCGCGATCCATTCGGGAGGGAACTCCGGCATTCCCTCCTGGAAGTGGCTCGTTATCAGGCTTGATTCCGGGTCGATGGTGTAGCAGCACGGCGCCACGTAATGCGGCACCGCGTCAGCCAGCACGGGTGTGCACGCGCGCCAGAAGGCCACCATGTCCAATCCCTGTTTGACAGCCTGGTGATCTTGTCCTCGGCACGTGCGAATCGCCGGTGGCGATCCATGTCGGCCAGCGTACGGCCTTCACGCCACCACGAAAATGACAGGTTTTTGCTATATCCCGCGATTCGGCAGCGGTCCTACGGTCAGAAGACAACCGCTTGGAAGGGAGCCAACGATGACCCAGTCCAACCAAGCCACCGCCCTACGTGTGCGGAGGGCAAGCGAGATAGAAGCCACCAGCGACCTTGCCGGACGTACCGACCGCTATCTCATCGAGAGTGCCGACTCTGGCGGATTGGTGGCTCTGCTCGAGCAGATCCTGCCGGCGCGAGCGCTGGCTGCCCCGGTGCACCGGCACAGCCGCGAGGATGAGTACAGCGTGGTCCTCGAGGGCCGCCTCGGCGTGTTCCAAGACGACGAGGAGATTTTCGCCACTCCAGGTGACATCGTGTTCAAGCCGCGCGGGCATTGGCACACATTCTGGAATGCCGGAGACGGACAGCTGCGCATCCTGGAGGTAATCGCGCCAGGCGGAATCGAGGAGCTGTTCCGCCACTTGGCCGGGGGGGAGTACGACGCGGCAACGCTGCCGGCGATGGCCGCCCAATACGGCGGTGATGTCGACTTCGAGCGCACTATGCCATTGGTCGAGCGCCACGGTTTGGTTTTCTAGTGTCGCTCGTGCCTGCGCGTGCCGGGTCTCCAGAGGAGCTGGAGGCAATGCTGGAAGATGCCTGCCTGCTCAGTGAGGCACCGTTGCTCACGAGCCTGGTCGATGACGACGCCGTCCTGCTCACCCGGGCACGCAGCCAAATACGAGGGCGCCACGCCATAGTCGATGTGATCATCGATGACCTTGGGCGTGGTGGCAGTTATGTCGCCGCACCGCAGCTGGTGATGCAGTCCGGCCGGTTGGCCTTGATCATCTCCGACGAGGCAACCTCGGTAGCTCGCCGAGATTCGGACGGTTGGCACTACGTGATCAGTCGCCTTGATCTGAGCTACTCGCCGGCGTAACTGGCGGCACCAAGGCTCCCCGGAAAACAAATCCACATGTGGCGAATGGATGAGCTGCCATGCCATTGGCGGTCTCAGCTGTCGCTAGCGCGTCTCACAGTTGATCAAGAAGCCACGCAGGGCTCACGCTGCTGGCGCCGGCCGCCTCGACGCGGTCCCGTAACGCCCGATCGGCCGTAACGACGGTAACGCTGCGTTCGTCATCCAGGTCGACCTGTTCGACGACGGCCTCGACGATCGCGTCATCCCCCGACCCCAGGGCGTGAACTGTGCGCAGGCGCCCGTCCTGCCCGGCCGGGTTACCCCGCTTCGCGGCGCCTTCTAGAACTAAAACGACCTCGTCATAAGGCAGCACAGCGGTCAACAGCTGTTCCTGCAGCCGACGGGCAGCCCCGGCGCGATCACGCCACCAACCGTCGGGCCGACTGCCCACAACGTTTGCGCCATCGACAATCAGCACCTGCACTCGAACAGCGTAGTGACTCTACTTTCACGTCCTCTCGTACGCCGGC
>DATDKX010000425.1:0-9422 GCA_036519615.1 Propionibacteriaceae bacterium | reverse complement strand
AACCCCGAGGCCTGGGCCCGTGCCTCCAACGTAGACATCGCAGACCGATTGGCGGGCAAGCTGCTGCTCATCCACGGCGGCATGGACGACCAGGTCCACCCCGACCACACCCTCCGGCTGGCCGACCGGCTCATCGCCGCCGACAAGGACTTCGAGCTGCTCATCGTGCCCGGGGCGGAGCACACGTTCATCGACTGCCTGGCCTACGTCCGCAAGCGCTGCTGGGACTTCCTGGTGCGGGACCTGATGGGCACGCAGCCACCCGCCTACCGCCCCTCCCCCATCGCCATCGACCCCGAGTTGCTCGGCGAGCTGTTCGCCTGAGCGCGACACCACAGACGAGGACCATGAAAGCCCACTCCCCACCCGCACGCCATCGGCGGGATCGGCGAGCAAGACCGCCCGCTCACGCCGAACCCTCTTCCTGACCCCAGAACTGGTTGAACCCAGAACTGGTTGAACTGCTGCGGCGCCATCGCGCTCGTCTGGCCGAGGAGCGCATCGCAATCGGACCGGCCTGGCGGGAACACGACTTGATCTTTCCGAGCGCCTTGGGCACACCGCTTGACCCGGATAACGTGTCGCACTGGTTCTCGCGGATCTGCCGGCGGGCGGGCCTCGGCCATTGGCACCTGCACGAGCTGCGCCACTCTGGGGCTTCGTTGATGTTGGCCCAGGGCACTGATCTCTACGTGGTCTCGGAGGTCCTCGGACATTCAAGCGTCGCGATCACAAAAGACGTCTATGGGCACCTCGTCGAAGGCCAGAAGCGCGCGGCTGCTACTCGAATGTCCCGGGCGCTGCTGACACCAAATGGCTCCCACAATGGCTCCCAGACCCCGCCCGGACCGGACGCGGACGCTGGTTGAGCCCGAAAAAGAAGGTTTGACAAGGGAAAACACTGGCGCACCCGGAGGGATTCGAACCCCCAACCTTCTGATCCGTAGTCAGATGCTCTATCCGTTGAGCCACGGGTGCGGGAGGCTCGTACGGCTGCTAGCCGCAGAGCAACACCGTGAGAGTGTATCGGCCCACGCTGCTCCGACCAACCCAGAACAGCGTGCTTAGCCGAGTGCCAACTGAGCGGCGCGGACGCCGCTGTTCAAGCTGACCTCGCTCAGCAGCCCGGGCGCCGCAACCCGGTCGCCCACCAGGAAAACGCCGTCCCCGCGGTCGATCGCGGGCCGGTCTCGCCAAGAGGTGCCAGGAAAGTCGACGGCCCCCGTACGCGCATTGGCCAAGGACTCCAGCCGATACGTCGTACGCTCCCGCCACTCCGGCAGCGCATAGTCAGCGATCGCTTCCAATCGGGCAATTCCGTCAGCCTTTGAGCTGTGCGGATCAATCGGCATTTGCATCTGTACGAGATGCTCACCTGGCGGCGCGATTGTCGGATCGGGCATCGTGAAGTTCTCGAGCCAACCGCAGGTATCAAGATCACTTACGACGAACAGATCGCGATGATCACGTTTCACTCCAAGATCAAGAAGCGCAGCCCGACCAGACGGCCAGTCCAAGGAGTCATCGCCTAGCAGCAGCCGAGCCGACTCCATTTCGGTCGCCACAATCGTGATCTCGTCGCCAATTGAGCTGACCCGTGAGCCGAGCTCGGTGATCACGCCCAGCTTGCGGGCGTACGCTCCCATCTCTTCAAACATCGCTCCCCAACTGCCCTGCCGGTACGACGCGGGCGGCGGCAAGGAATAGACCCGGGATAGCCGCTCGGCCACGAATGCCGCCGACAGCGAGCCGGGGTCATGATGGAACAGTCCAACCCCCGATGCGGATGCACCGATTTCGGCCGCGTCCTCGCCCACCAGCCCTGTTGCCCACTCGCGGAACGATCGATCAATTGGAGCGTCCTTCCGCCCAGACAACCGCACCGCTCGCAGAAAGCCGAGCGGTGGAATTGTCCGCAACCGACCTTGGTGCCAGAACCGAAAGCGCGCCGTCGCGGCAAGCGGGACGCCACAGATAACTCCGAGCAGGCCGCGCGCTTTGAGCCAGGCCCAAATCGGTCCATCGCGATAGATCACGTGTGGTCCCTCATGCGCTCGATACATGTGCGCATCCTGCGAGGGTTTGCGGCCTGGATTGGCCCCTAGATTGGACCGCGCCTTCTTTCGCACTGGTGTCGAGCGCCAGCGCCCACCCAGCGTTCGGTGTGCTTCGTGCAGCGTGACGGACGCGCCAGCCTCGGCCGCGGTGATTGCTGCCGCCAGACCGCCCAGCCCGCCGCCAATCACCATCACTCCCGTCACGTTCCATACCATACCGTATGGTATGTTCCTCTTTGTGCTTACCAAGTCCGATTGGCTGCAAGCTGGCCTAGCAGCTCTTGCAGAGGAGGGCGCTAACGGGCTCCGCATTGATCGGCTTTGCCGGCACTTGGGGGTAAGTAAGGGCTCCTTTCACCATCACTTCGCTGGAGCAGGCGACTTCAAACGGTCACTTCTCGGCGCGTACGAAGATCTTGTTGTCGAATCACTCGATCAGGTGATTGATCGAGCAGAGGGCACCACCCCGCACGCAGCGCTCGCGCGTCTCACGGCTGCCATCACAAACACTCCTGGCTTCTATCGACCTGAGCTCGAAGTAGCCATGCGTGCCTGGGCCTTCTCAGACGCCGAAGTACGTGCGGTTCAGGAGCGGGTCGACGAGCGGCGCCTGCAGTCGCTCCATGGCATCTGGGCCCAAATCGTTGATGACCCGGCAGCGGCGTACACCGCTGCCCTGCTCCCATATCTCGTCGGTATCGGCGCCAGCCTGATCCAGCCGCCGACCCCGCGAGAGCAGTTACAACGCGTCTACGAGCTGTTGCTGGGACGTATGCCAGACCAAAGTAAGGGAAAAGGTCCCTAGAGTATTGACGTGGCCGCTGACACACTGGTATTGGCCAAATTCACATCGCGATCTGCTCATCTATTGTTCACTTGGCAGCTAGGGTTCTAGCGTCAGTGCCAGGTGCTCACCGACACCACGCCACCCGTTCCGGATAGGGAACTGATGTGACAGAGCTGTTCGTCGTCATCACGGTTATAGCCGTAGCCCTGATCTTCGATTTTACGAATGGCTTCCACGACAGCGCTAATGCGATGGCCGGCCCGGTCGCAACCGGCGCGCTCAGACCGCGTACCGCAGTCATTCTCGGCGCCCTCCTCAATCTCGTCGGTGCCTGTCTCTCCACCGAAGTCGCGAAGACGATCTCCGGTGGTTTTTTTGACGACGCGCTGATCACCGTCCCGATGATTCTGGCCGGGTTAGTCGGAGCAATCATCTGGAACCTGATGACCTGGCTTTTCGGCCTGCCCTCTAGTTCTTCACACGCGCTATTCGGCGGCCTCATCGGAGCAGTCGTGGTGGGTGCCGGGCTCGCCTCCGTGAACGGCTGGGTGATCGTGTCAAAGGTCCTGCTACCAGCCATTGTTGCGCCGTTGGTCGCCGGCATTGCGGCTGCGTGGGCCACGCGGCTGGCCTATCACATCACCAGGAAGACGCCGAGCGTACACAGCAATACGGGCTTTAGGTACGGACAGGCTTTCACCGCTTCAATGGTCGCGCTTGCTCATGGCACATCGGACGGCCAGAAGACAATGGGCGTGATCACGTTAGTACTGATCGCGGCAAACCTGCAGGCATCGGGCACCGGGCCTCAGCTGTGGGTGATCATCGCCGCAGGTATCGCTATCGGTCTGGGCACTTACTCAGGTGGCTGGCGCATCATGCGCACGATGGGCAAGGGCATTGTCGAGATAGAGACACCACAAGGTGCTGCATCTGGTGCGGCGACCAGCGCGACAATCCTTGCATCGGCCCACCTTGGGTTCGGGCTCTCCACTACCCATGTCAGTACTGGCAGCATCCTGGGTTCCGGAGTTGGGCGCGGGGCCGAGGTTCGCTGGAGCGTCGCGAGCCGAATGGCCTTCGCCTGGCTTCTCACCCTTCCTGGAGCCGGCCTGGTCGGCGGACTCGCTGCGTTGCTTGCTGATCAAGGTGTCGCTGGCGTCATCGCATTAATAGTGGTGCTCGCAGGTGTCTGCCTGGTGATCTACGTCCTCTCTCGCCGCCACAGGATCACCCACGCCAACGTCACCGACAGCCACGAGGTCTTGGTCTTGAGTGCCGCCACGCCCACCACCGTGTACACCGACGACCCGCGGCTGGAGGCGCCTCCCAAGCTCAAGAAGAAGAAGGTCAAGCGGCCCAAAGAGAAGAGCGCCGCCTGATGCATATCGACTGGGCAGCCCTCGGCGTGGTGACGGTTGTCTCGATCACGACCTCGGTGATCTTCACGATCTTGTTGGCGACTGGCATCCGCCTAGTTTCAATCGCCAAAATCAAATCGAACGAGGGCGGTTCGGGCACCGCAATCGTTTCCGCCGGTTACGTCCTGCTCGGCATCGCCGGACTGCTGGTGCTCTATGGGATCTACCTGATCGTCCCGCAGCTCCACTAAGAGCGGACGGGTTAAGGCCGAGCAGCCTCCTACCAGTCCGACACCCAGCACCCCCTGCGCGCCGTACTCTCAAAACGAAGGCCCAGCAGTAGCATTCTCCGTGATCATCACGATGCCCTGAGAAAGGCCGACATGACAACCAACGAGCCTGTTTCCAACATCGTCCGCCGCCCCGGATCCGTCACTCTCGTGGTCGTCTTGACGATCATCTCGGGCATCCTGACACTGCTCGGTGGGCTCTTCCTGCTCCTCCTCGGCGGCGCGGCCACCCTCGACCGCCTGAACGTCAGCGGCGGCGCAGTGATTTTCTTCGGCATCCTCTATTTGATCTTGGGGATTATCACGATCATCGTCGGTATCGGCCTCCGCAACGGATCCCGGCTCGCCCGAATGCTGGTGACGATCTTGATGGTGATCGACGTCATCAGCGCCATCACCTCGCTGATCTGGTTCCAGACTTCACAGACAGTGACATCGAGCATTATCGCAATCATCGTGTCGGTGATCGTGCTGGTCTTGCTCTGGAATCGCAGAGCGAGCGAGTTCTTCGCCGCCTAAGAGCACCATCGGCCGCTCAGTGCGTCCATCGCAAGGAACGCACAATCTCCTCAGCCGAGGCGTCGTCGAACAATTCGATCTCCGACTCCCGGACCGCGAGCACCGAGTCGACCAGCGGCGAGCCAAACGCACTGCGCAACACCGGGTCGGCCGCCAACGCATTGGTGGACTCGCGCAAGCTGGTTGGCAGCCGCTGGATGCCGAGCAGGTCGCGCTCTTCCGGTGCGAGCGCAGCCGGGTCTACGTCCACCTGGTGAGGCAGGTGTGCCTCGGAAGCAATTCCATCCATTCCCACAGCTAGCAGCCCAGCCAACAGCAAGTAAGGATTGGCCGTCAGGTCTACGCACTTGACTTCGATATTGGCCGCCCAATCGCCGCTGCCGGCCGACCCGGTGATCATGCGCAGCGCAGCCTCTCGGTTCTCAAGCCCCCAACAGCCGTACACGCCAGCCCAGTGTGATGGGACCAGCCGCAGATATGACGCAGACGACGGCGCGCCTAGTGCCAACAGAGCTGGCAGCCGCCTGAGGATTCCTGCGGCAAATGCCTCCCCGACTGGTGTCAACCCACACGGCCCCTCCGCACCGGCCATCAGGTTCTTGCCATCGCGCCACACGCTGAGATGAACATGGCCGCCATTGCCGACGCCCTCAGCCTCCACCTTGGGCGAAAAGGATGTGCGGTAGTTGTAGCGCTGGCCGACCGCACGAATGGTGCTGCGTACGAGTACTGAGGTATCAGCGGCCTCGACCGGTGACTCAGACGCAACGGAGAGCTCGAGCTGCCCAACGGCGTACTCGGGATGGAATTGCTCGACTTTGACGCCCTCTGCGCTGAGCGCAGCAACGACATCACGGACGTAGTCCGAAACGCCGATTACACGGGACATCCCGTACGCGGGGCCGACTGCCGCGGACACGAAGTCGTCTCCGTCACCAGCGGAAACGACCCATTCGATTTCGAACGCAGTCTTGATCTCCAGACCATGCGCAGCAGCCTGATCGACCAACCGCTGCAGCAGCAGCCGATTGCAACGCTCGTGCGGCTCGCCGTCTTGCCGGTAACGATCACCGGGCGTCCATGCCCAACCCGGCTGCGCAGCCAGCGGGACTACTCGCCTCAGGTCAGGGATGATCCGAAGATCACCAACTGGTGCAGTGCCACCGGCTGGCGCAACCAGCCAATCGTCGAACCGGAAATAGTCAAAGCTGGTCGATGCGCCAACGCCCCAGGCAGCTAGCTGCGGCAGCCGTTTGAGGGGAACGCTCTTCACTCGAGTGATGCCAGCATTGTCGACAAAGGTCGTCGCGACCATACTGACGTCGCGTTCGACAAGGGTACGCACCAGTTTCTCCGCCTGCGCTCCGCGGGCTTCCCGCTCAGAGACGTCCACGGCACCACAGAATAGGGCTGCAGTGAGAGGGCGAAGTTCGAGCCCGACCATCGAAGCAGAACGCGTGGTACGACCGGAGGACGCATGCCTGCTGAGTTAGGAGATCTTGGACCGCTTGTCGATCACCACTGTCATGGCCTGCTGCTTGATAATCTTGATCGACGCTCCTTCGAGTCCTTGATCAACGAGGCGACCGCGCCGTCGCCATTGGGAACGACCTTCTTTGACTCCATGCTCGGGCTAGCGATCCGAAGGTGGTGTGCACCCGCGCTCGGTCTACAGCCGCATGCATCGGCTGAGGACTACCTAGCACGTCGCAAAGAGCTTGGTGTCGAGGCGAGCCGGCGACTCGTGGCAGCGGCGGGCATCGAGACGTTCTTAGTTGACACCGGTCTCAATGCTGAGGCGCTCTGCTCTGCAGCCGAGCTTGCAGCAATGAGCGGCGGCACGGCATACGAAGTAGTGCGGCTGGAGTCCCTCGCCGAGGAGCTCCTCGACAACGGAACCAACGCCCACGATTTTGCCGAGGCCGTCGAGCGAGCGGTGCAAAACTCCACAGCCGTCGCCGCCAAGAGCATCAGCGCGTACCGGATCGGCCTCGATCTGCCGGCGAACCCACCCAGCACCGACGCCTTGACCGCTGCGCTCGGCAGCCAGCGGCCAGCCGACAGTGATCATTATCGGATCGCCCATCCAGTGATCAACTCCTGGCTCGCCTGGACCGCCATCAAGATCGGCAAACCGCTACAGATTCACGTTGGGTACGGCGATGCCGACATCGACCTGCGCCTCGCAGATCCCTTGCGCCTAACGTCCTTCCTACGGGCAACCGAGAAGTATGGCGTACCGGTGCTACTGCTGCACAATTACCCGTTCCACCGCAGCGCCGCGTACCTGGCCCAGGTCTTCAGCCATGTCTTCATGGACGTTGGCTTGGCAGTCCACAACACTGGGGCCCTCAGCTTGGCGCTGATCCGCGAGTCGTTGGAGCTTGTCCCGTTCGGCAAGTTGCTGTTCTCCAGCGACGCGTACGGCCTGGCCGAGTTCTACTATCTTGGCGCCGAGCTGTTTCGCCGTGGTTTATCGACAGTCCTCAGTGAGTTGATCAATGCAGATGAGATGACAAGCCAGGACGCTGGACATTTGGCCACCCTCATTGCCCGCGACAATGCCCGCCGCGTCTACCGGTTATAGAGCGGCACAATCATCGCCTGGTTGCCGACGGTGTCAGCGATTCTGGTGACGGTCCGCGCATTGGCCATGATCCTGAGCGGTGTTGACGGACTGGCCAGGGGCTAATGGTATCCGGACGTTCCAGGCGTGCCGCTCCCCAAGGACTCCCAGCGGGCAGGCACGACTCGCAACAACCGGCAGGCCTCAGTGGTCAACAGGACAGCCAGTGGCAATTCGAAGAAAAGCGCAGTCACTGTTGCCCAGCCAACGTCTGCACGATTACTGGTCATCCAGTCAAACCAGGCATCGCAGATCAGCAGCACACCGGTGGCGAACGCGGTCAACATGACCATCTGGCGACGAAAAATGCCAAGCACGGCGGTCGCCACAATAAGCAGCAGAAGCAGAATGTCGAAACCGATCCAAGCTTGGTCCCAGTTGTCAGTGACGTACACGCGTGGGAGTGTCACGGCAAGGTAGGCGATCCACGGAATGAGGATTACCGCACTGATGACAAGGATGATGATCTCCACCTCACGTCGGCCGACCGATCGGCGCTGGGACGTTCTCACATTCCAGGAGGCGAGCGATAGCCGCCGGATCAGGTCCCGGCGCTGTTCCGGCGACATCAAGGCGATTTCCTCATCGTTGACGACCTCGAAAATTGTGCCCGCTGTGATGCAGGGTGGCTACGGGACGACTTAGTTGACGGAATGCGAGGCTGTGGTTGGCACGTCGATTTCATGAGCAGCAACGAAGAGCGTTGCGCAACACTTATCGAACGGCCACGAGACAGGAAGGGCAGCAACATGACCATCAAGGACATTGGCCCTGAGCCGCAATCGTTCGATCTCGAACGGGAGACGGTGGCAAACCCGAACTATCGCACCGTCGCCTGGAGCGGCAAGTACTTGCAGCTGACGTTGATGTCAATCCCTGAGGGCGCCGACATCGGTCTCGAGGCTCACCCCAGCACGGATCAATTCCTCCGCTTGGATGCCGGCCGCGGTCGCGTTCAGATGGGACGCGACCGTGACAATCTCGACTTCGAGCAAGAGGTGTCCGATGGATGGTGCATCTTCGTGCCGGCAGGTACCTGGCACAACGTCACGAATATCGGTGACGAGCCCATGCAGTTGTACGCGATCTATGCGCCAACCCATCACCAGCCTGGGAAGGTTCATGTGACTGCGTCGGATGCGGAAGCCGACACCGACGACGAGCCGCCCAGCTGGTCGGTTCAGCCCCAGTCAGCACCCGACCTGCACCCCTAAGATCTCGAATCTGTCTACTCAATGATCAGAACGGGATTCACCCGGACAGGGTGATGCCGACCCCACCTGTCCGAGGCCATGATGGGAGGCAACCGCGACGTGTTCAGAAATGAGGACGATGATGAGCAACTCCACTTCTCGGCCAGCATTGGAGCTCAATCGCAGTTGGATGACATCCGGAGTGGTATTGCTCTGCGTTGGCTTCTTTTTATGGCTTATCGGAGCCGGGCTGTCCGCGACAGCATTGGCGCAAGCAGCCATGAAATGGATCAAGCAATTGGAAGAATCTCCGAGCGAGATGGCACGCCGACGGGCCCACCAGTTCAAGGAGGCGGTCTCGGCAGGCTCAAAGGCGTGGCAAGAGCAGTCCCATCACTGAGCTTGTCAAGCAACGCCCCGAGACGCCCCAAGGTGACGGAGGGCGAAGGTGGCGGAGGCGGCGGGATTTGAACCCGCGAGAGGGTTGAGCCCTCAACCCGCTTAGCAGGCGGGCGCCATAGACCGGACTAGGCGACGCCTCCCAACCACACGCTCGGCTGCGGCAGAGCGCTGGGCAAGACTACCGACC
>DATDKX010000424.1:0-11015 GCA_036519615.1 Propionibacteriaceae bacterium | reverse complement strand
TCAGCACGCAATGTCGTCGTGCAGCACTTGGGTCGAGACGCGGTCGTCATTCCCAATGGCATTGAGTTCGGCGACTTCGCCCGCTGGCGCCCTTCGACAGGTCCAGGACAGATAGCTAGTTCACCGCGGCCTTCGGATCATCCCAAACTGATCTTCCTCGGTCGGCTGGACGAGCCGCGCAAGGGCCTCGACGTGCTACTGGCCGCCGTTCCGCTGATCATGAAGACTCGGCCCGATCTTGAGGTAATCGTTGCTGGACAAGGAAACCGCCTGCTTCCGGAGTGGTGTTGCAGCCTTGGCATGATCAATCCCGAAGCCAAGATCGCGCTGCTGAATTCCGCCGACGTCTTCGTGGCCCCGCACCTCGCGCGAGAAAGCTTCGGCATTGTGCTCCTTGAGGCTATGGCAAGCGGCGTTCCGATCGTGGCCTCGGAGCTTCCGTCATTTCTCGACGTGCTCGGTTCACCGCAAGACGAGGGCCGACTTGGTGAGGTCTTTGCGGCCGGCGACCCCGATGCGCTGGCTGCTTCGGTGCTACGCGTACTTGACCAGCCCAACCCCGTGCGCACTCTGCGAGCGCAAGAAGCCGCCCGGCGCTACGACTGGTCGGCCGTTGGCGCAACGGTGGTTGCGGTCTACCGAGCAGCGCTTTCTGCAGCGCCTGCTCCATGGGCTGAAATGAGCATCGGGTGACGAGCGTAGAGATCCTGGACCTGGTGATCATCGCTGCGTTGATCATCGGATGGCGCGTTACCTGGCTGGCAACTCGAGTGGACCGGGCGAACGTCCGTGCGGAGCGCACCTGGGCCGCCCTCGACGCGGCCCTGGTGCGACGCGCCCAGCGGGCTCTTGAGCTTGTTTTGATGACCGGTATTGACCCGGGTATGGCTTTGCTGGTCTCAGATGCGGCGAATGCCGCTCTAGAGCCAAATCTGTCCCGTCACGATCGTGAACGCGCGGAGAGCTACCTGAGCCAGGTCCTGGATACCGTCGGTTCGATGCTTCCCGGCAGCTCGAGCAGGCTTGAGGCCGAATGCGCCCGAGCCAGCATCTGTCGCCGGTTGCACAATGATGCCGTAGCCACCGCCCTGTCGCTACGACGCAGACGCACGGTAAGGATCCTGAAGTTGGCGGGGCGGGCGACAGCACCACGTCCTTTCGAAATGGCAGACGGTGCCATGTGCGCTCTGACGGCTGGCCAGCCAGACTCGCCTCCTTCGTCGTACCCGCGCCCAGTCGGCTCCGCAGCCGAGCCGCGACCAGCTCCGGCAATCGGCGAAACTGGCCAACCGGCATAGTGTGAGCGGTCGAGAACTAGGCTGGCCGTGTGACAGGTAGCGAGCGGCCGACCTCGGTTACCGGCGTACCGCAGAATGCTGAAGCAGAGTCCATGGCCGCCTCCGCAGGGCCGATCGCCGCTACTCCAGAGTCGGTGGCATCGGCGGTGATCTCCACACGCGCTCCGCTGTACGACACGGACCGTGTGTGGACCTTGCCCAATGTGCTGAGCTTCCTGCGACTGGCTGGCGCGCCGCTGGTGTTGTGGCTCATCATCGGCCCGCAGGCGGATGGACTGGCCGTACTCGTACTCGCACTCGGCGGCTTCACCGATTGGCTGGACGGCCACCTGGCACGGGCGTGGCATCAAACCTCTCGGATAGGCCAGATGCTGGACCCGATCGCGGATCGCCTCTACATCCTCGCGGTTCTGTTAGGGCTCGCTCTGCGAGGGATCATTCCGTGGTGGCTGGTGGCGATCGTCGTAGGTCGAGATGCGGTGATCGCATGTTTGGTGCCAATCCTAAAGACAAGGGGTTTCTCGTCGCTGCCGGTGCACTTCCTCGGCAAGGCCGCCACGTTCAGCCTGCTGTACGCGTTTCCGCTGGTGTTGCTCGGCTACGGTGAGGAGGGCTGGCTGCAGCTCGCCTGGGTGTTGGGATGGGCGTTCGCGATCTGGGGGACAGCGTTGTACTGGTATGCCGGAGGCCTCTATATTGCCCAGACTATTCAGCTGGTCCGGACCATGCCGCCACTCGACCACCACAACCGTCGCGGCGTAACCGGCTAGCGGCCGGGGAGCGTCTTCTTCAACCGGATGACGACTACATCCGCGCGGCGTCGGGCACAGCGTCGCAGCCAAGCCCCCGCCGCGACCGCACCAGCGCCGATGCCCCAAGCGCCGACCGGTCAAGCCCAGACCGGCCGGGGGCCGATCGGTCACGCGCCGGACGCCAGCATGGATCTGCTCAATCAGATCATCCGGCAGCCCATGGATCCCGACTACGCGTTCGCGGCGGCCGGAAACGAGTCGCCGGGAGGACGTTGGAAGCTTGGCGTATTGGCGATGATCATCGGGGCGCTCTTCGCGGTGGCGGCACTTCAGACCACCCGCGCCGCGCCTGCATTGCAGTCCGAGCGTTCTGAACTGATTAGTCGAGTCCATACCGCCGAACGTGAGCAGGATGAGCTACGCGGCAGAGTCACTTCGCTGACGGGGGACATCGCAACGCTGCGCGCTGCGGCCCTCGGCGACGACGATGCGGCACGGCTGGTAGAAGCCCAAATCAGCGCGCTCGATCCAGTCGTCGGCAATGCGGCGGTTACTGGTCCCGGCGTACTGATCGTCGTGGACGACTCGCCGTCGGCAGCAGCCGATGCTCGCGATCGGGTGCTAGACATAGACCTCCAGGTGCTGGCCAACGGCCTCTGGGAGGCCGGTGCGGAGGCAATTTCGATCAACGGGCATCGACTGTCAAATCTGACGGCTATTCGCAGCGCCGGTGATGCCATCACGGTCGACTACCGATCATTGACCCGGCCGTATCGGGTGGAAGCGATCGGGGATGTGCGTATGCTGCAGGCTCGTTTTGTTGAGTCTTCGGCGGGCGCGTGGTGGAATGACCTGGCCCAGAACCGGCGAATGAGATACGAGATCAGTGACGTGAAGCAGCTCGATCTGGCAGCCGATCCTGGCATTGTGCTCCGTCATGCGGGGAGGGCGGCCTCATGATCCCGCTTGTTGGTTTGCTCGCCGGGATCGTCATCGGCATTGTCCTGGAGCCCTCGATTCCCCAGGTTTTTCAGCCCTATCTCCCTATCGCGATCGTGGCCGCAATGGACGCACTGTTCGGAGCTTTCCGGGCGTACCTGGAAGGAACGTTCACCGACCGGATCTTCATCGTGTCGTTCATCTCCAACGTCTTGATCGCGGCGGCGATCGTTTACGTGGGCGACCAGATTGGCGTGGGCTCGCAATTGGCAACTGGTGTCGTAGTTGTGCTTGGCATTCGTATCTTTACCAATGCCGCTGCGATTAGGCGAGCGCTGTTCCATGCCTGATAAGCAGTCTGGCGACCACCAGGCGGCGGCGCAAGAACCGGCGCTCCGGCACCGGCGGCATCGCCCCCGGCCGCACAATGCGATGTCTCGACGCATCAGCTCGCTTCGACGCAGCCAGCGACGGTTGGCTAGCGAGGAACAATCCGCCGTCTCGAGGCCTGCCGTCTCCCCAGCCGACGAGGCATCTGCAGCTCCGCCGCCGACGAACGTTGGCCAGAACGCTCCCGAATCTGCCCGCAGCACCCGTGCCCGGCTGCGTGCCTCACTGCTGCATCCCGGACGGGGCCAGATTCTGGCGGCCCTGATCTTGTTTCTCGTCGGGGCAGCCGGTGCTATGCAGATCCGCATCAATGCCACGGACGACACGTATGCGTCCGCTCGGCGTGAGGACCTGATTCAACTGCTTGACGGATTAAGCGCAGAGTCGCGACGGCTCGAGGGTGAAATCACCCAGCTCGAACGGACCCGGAGCAATCTTCAGTCGGGGGCCAACACTCAGCGGGTCGCTCGACAGGAGGCCGAAAAGCACCTCTCCGAGCTCTCGATTCTTGCGGGCACGGCCCCGGCCGAAGGGCCCGGAATCCGGATGCGGATCGCCGATCCGAAGGCAGCAGTCGATGCCGGAGTGCTGCTCGACGCCGTCGAGGAGATGCGTGATGCCGGCGCAGAAGTGATAGAGGTGAACAATACAATCCGCGTTGTTGCATCGACCTGGTTTGGCTCCGATGCTCGCGGGCTACTTATCGACGGCAAACCGGTCACCCGCCCAATCACGTTGGAGGTCATCGGGGAGCCGCACAGTCTAGAGGAGGCTGCCCGGTTCCGAGGCGGGATCGTCTCTGAAATAACCGGGCCGCGGATCGGGGGGCAGGTGCAGATTGAGCCGGAGAACCGGGTCGTAATCGAGTCCTTGCACGCGACAAGTGAGAATCAGTACGCTCGCCCCGCGTCCGCGCCGCCAACCCCTCGGTGAGCCAACCACTCGGTGACAATGTGATTTCTTGAGGAGCCTGATGTCGGACTATCCCGAAGATCTGAAGTATTCAACCGAGCACGAGTGGGTTCGCAGCGGCAACGGCAACAGCGTCCGGGTGGGAATCACCGAGTACGCGGCTGACCAGCTAGGGGACATCGTGTTCGTCACTCTCCCTGAGGTGGGGGACACCGTCGCAGCCGGCGACGCGTGCGGCGAACTGGAATCCACCAAGAGTGTCTCTGACATCTTTTGTCCGGTGCCCGGCGTGATCACCGCCGTTAACCCGATGCTGGATCGCCAGCCCGAGACCATCAACACCGATCCGTACGGAGACGGCTGGCTCTTCGAACTCGAGCTGGATGAATCTGCAGATTTAGAGGATTTGTTGGATGCTGATTCTTACGCTGAGCAGGTGGGAGCTTGAGTCCGCCGATCTGCCACATACGGGCTTGCGTTTGGTCCTAAACTCTCCATCACGCCTCGAGCCTTCGAGGCTGTAAAACGAAAGCCGAAGCAATGCCGTTCTGTACCAACTGTGGACACGAGAACCCAGAGGGGAGTAACTTCTGCGGCCAATGTGGCTCGGCGCTGGTTCCTGGTGCTGCCCGAGCCGCGACCCCCGAGAAGGTGCCGACCGGCGACACGACCAAGGCGATGCCCGCGATGGTTGAGGAGCGTGACACGGACTCGCTGACGGCCGAAGATGAGGCTGCCGTCAATGCGTTGCCGCACGGCTCGGCGCTGCTGATCGTCCAGCGTGGGGCGAACGCTGGCAGCCGATTCCTGCTGGATACCGATGTGGTGACCGTCGGACGGCATCAGGCTTCTGACATCTTTCTGGATGACATCTCGGTGTCCCGCCGTCATGCCACGTTCACCCGTACTCCGGAGGGCACGGTGGTGCGGGACGTTGGCAGCCTGAACGGCACCTATGTCAACCGCGACCTCGTCGATGAGCGCCTGCTGCGGAATGGAGATGAGGTACAGATCGGCAAATTCCGCCTGGTGTACTTCGGGAGTAATCGGGCCCCGGAGTAACCCGTTCGCCATGTCGAAACCAGCCGAGTCTCCGGGCACTGCGGGCGGCGAAACTCGGGCCCGAGGAGCGGATACCTCAGGCGCGTCCGTTGCCGAGCCGCGGCTTAGGCAGCCCACTCGCAGCATCGGCCAGATCATGGCGATTCTGCGGACGGAATTTCCAGAGATCTCTATTTCCAAGATCAGATTCCTGGAGGCCGAGGGCCTGATCAGTCCACTGCGCGCGCCATCGGGATATCGCCGATACACCGAAGGTGATCTCGAGCGGCTCCGCTATGTGCTGTCCGTGCAGCGCGAGCATTACCTTCCGCTGAAGGTCATTCGTGAGCATCTTGAACAGATTGACCGCGGCCAACCCCCACTGAGTTTGAGCGGGCAAGGCGGCTCGACCGGCAACGGTCTAGCTGGCGGTGCGCCCAACAGTGGGCTCAGCAGTGGGCCCAATAGTGGACTCAATAGTGGACCCAACATGGGACACGGCACGAACGCCTCAGCTCCAACAGCGAAACAGCCAGTCAGGCTCACGCGCCAAGAACTGTTGGATGCAAGCGGCTTGACTGAGACTGCGCTCAGCGAGCTGGAGCGAACCCAGATCGTGCTTACCCGGCGCGGAACCGCTCACTATGGCAGGGACGCCCTGACGCTCGCCATCGCTGCCCGACGGCTGGCCGAGTACGGAATCGATGGGCGGCACCTGCGGGCGTTCAAGTTGGCGGCGGAACGAGAGGTCGGGCTCGTCGAGCAAGCGATAGCACCGTACGCGCGACGCGCTGGAAGCAATCGCGATGTCCCGGGAGACGTGACACAGCTAGTGATCAGCTTCCATGCGGCGCTGGTACGCACTGCCATGGAACGCAACGTTTTTGGATGATCGCTCGCGCAAGGCCGACGCTCGCGCCCATCCGCGACGCGCGCTCTGGTGGACGGGGGTGATCTTGTAGCTGGCCACTCTCGAAGTAGTGTTGTCGCATGCGCGAGCTCGATGTGGTGGGTGTCCGAGTCGAGATGCCGTCGAACGCTCCGATGGTGTTGTTGCGCGAGGTGGGCGGGACTCGGTATCTCCCCATCTGGATTGGTGCGGCAGAGGCGGCTGCGATTGCAAATGCGCAAGAAGGGATTGTTCCACCAAGGCCGCTTACGCACGATTTGATGGTCGATACCCTTACGACGTTGGGCCACCGGCTGACCGAGGTGCATATCACCGAACTCGAAGGTGGCACTTTTTACGCGGTGCTGCTGGTTGACGGAATCGAGATCAGCTCCCGTCCGTCAGATGCCATCGCTCTCGCGCTGCGAGTCGGCTCCGACATCTACTGCGCCGAGGATGTGCTCGACGAGGCCGGCATCGAGATTCCGGAAGCCGAAGATGACGAGGTAGAGAAATTCCGGGAGTTCCTCGATCAGGTCAATCCCGATGATTTCGTCACTGGTGAAGAGCCAAAGTCCTAGTCAGCAGCAACACTCAAGCTCGACCTGAGGCTCTTCTCCGGACTGTTGCGATTCGGAGAATTCTCTCCCATATGGGTTAAGACTTGGTCTCGGCCAGCTGGACTCGGCGTTGTGGTCGTTGACCCACTTGGGCCGCTCGACATAGGTTCGTCAATGTAATGCCGACCGTGGAATTACGCGGAGGGAACTCATCCGGGTCCCCCTCTTCCCATCGCAGCAACTTGATTCGCCAGAATCACTCGGCAGAATCCGGAGGCAACACGTGGATAGCAGCGACGCATCAGCAAGGCCGGCCGAGTCACCCGGCATTGAGCCGGCTGAGGCGCAAGGGCTGTTGTTCGACGGCGACTTTTCGCCGCTGCCAACCGACATGGGTTTTCGGGGACCCGTCGCCTGCAGCGCCGCCGGGATCACTTATCGGCAGCTCGACTACTGGGCACGTACCGGTCTGGTGGTCCCCGAAATCCGGAGCGCATCTGGATCAGGCTCCCAGCGCCTCTACAGCTTCCGAGACATATTGATCTTGAAGGTGATCAAGCGACTGATCGACGCAGGCATCTCGCTGCAGCAGATTCGTACCGCCATCGAGCATCTGCGTAAGCGGGGCATCCAGGACCTCACCCAGGTCACCTTGATGAGTGACGGGGTGTCGGTCTTTGAGTGCACCTCTGATGACGAGGTGATCGATCTGTTGCGGGGCGGTCAGGGCGTGTTCGGTATTGCCCTCGGGGGGGTTTGGCGCGATATCGAAGGCACACTTGCCGACCTACCTGCCGAGCGTGCCGAGATTGATGAGCCACGGCAGTCGAACGACGAGCTGTCTCAGCGTCGCCAGGCACGCGCCACTGGTTAACCGGGACGGGCCCGTAGCACTTCGTGCTACATTTGGCGTGTGAGCGAGCAGATCTCCCAACGCGAACTCCGCAATGACAGCGGCCGAATCATGCGTGCCTTGGATGACGGAGAGTCTTTCGTTATCACCCGCAATGGCACACCTGTGGGCGAGTTACTGCCTCTACGGCGTCATCGGTTCGTGGCAGCGAGCACGGCCGTCGCGATGTTCCGCGATGCACCTCCTGTCGATGCTGCGGCCTTCAGAAGAGATCTCGATGAAGTCTCGGATCAGGAGATTTCCGACCGTGCCTGATCGGCTCGCTCGAGGGCTTCTCGACACTTCGGTCATTGTGGATCTTGATCGACTTGACGCTTTCCGGCTTCCAGAGGAAGTGGCGATATCTACAGTCACATTGGCTGAGCTTTCCGCAGGCCCTTCAGCCACCACGGATGCCTCCGAGCGCGCTCGACGACAAGATCGCCTGCAGCGAACCGAGGCAACTTTTGACCCGATGCCATTCGACATTCGGTCGGCTCGAGCGTATGGCCGAATTCATGCTGCCGTGGTAGACCAGGGGCGCCCACCCAGGCGCAGATTCGCAGACCTGCTGATTGCCGCGAGTGCTCTTGCCGAAGACCTTCCGCTGGTAACCCGGAACAGTAAAGACTTCCAGGGTCTTGAAGGTCTAGTCACTGTCGTCGAGATCTGACTTCCTCTCCAAGTCGGGCAGATCGCCCACGGAATGAGTGTGAAGCACCGAATCGCTGATCCGCTCGGAGTAATCTGGGCGCTGCTGGAACGGCGGCGCGGGAGAGTTCACCACCTGGAAGTCCATGGTGGTGACGCCGAAGGGGCAACCTCCCCGGAACCTCTCAGGCAATCGAGACCGCGTACGCTATGGCGACTCTGAAGCCGCAGGTGACAGAGGGGGAGTGCTGCTCGCGTAAGCGACGGCAACCACCACACCCTGCGTGAAAGAGGATCGATGACCGCCACTCTTCAAGACACCACTCAGATGAGCTCGCTGCCGTCGCAGACGTTTAGCGCGCGTCATATCGGGCCCCAGGTAGACGACCGCGAGAAGATGCTGGCTGCTCTCGGGCTTAGCAGTCTCGAAGAACTTGTCGATCAGTCCCTCCCGCAGTCGATCCGCAGCACCAAGCCGCTCGACCTACCACCGGCACTGTCGGAGTCCGAGACCCTGGCGGAATTGCGAGAACTGGCCAGCCGCAATCGACCTCTGACATCGATGATCGGGCTGGGATACCACGGCACGATCACGCCTTCGGTTATCCGACGCAATGTCTTGGAGTCGCCCGCGTGGTACACCGCTTACACGCCCTACCAACCAGAGATCAGCCAAGGCCGTCTCGAGGCGTTGCTCAACTTTCAAACAGTGATCTCTGATCTGACCGCCCTGCCGACAGCGGGAGCCAGCCTGCTCGACGAGGCGACCGCTGCTGCAGAGGCCATGTCACTGGCTCGTCGCAGCACGAAGGTGGGAGAAGCGATCCTGCTTGATGGCGATACCTTGCCGCAGACGATCGGTGTCATAGCTACCAGGGCCGCTGGGCTCGCTATCCCTGTGGTCGTGGCGGACAAGCCTTTGGCCGATGCCATCTCAGAAGTCGATGTCTTTGCCGTCTTGGTGCAAACACCGGGTGCTAGCGGCCGACTCGCCAGCACCGAGGAACTCCAGACGATCGCTGATCGGGCTCACGACCGCGGTGCCATGGTGATCGCCGCCTGCGACCTTTTGGCGTTGACCTTAGCGACGCCGCCGGGCGAGTGGGGCGCGGACGTGGCGGTCGGGTCCAGCCAGCGGTTCGGCGTTCCGCTGTTCTACGGCGGACCACACGCAGCTTTCATCTCGGTTCGCGCAGGCCTGGAGCGTACCTTGCCTGGCCGGCTCGTCGGGGTCTCCAAAGATCGTGACGGCACTCCAGGCTTCCGCTTGGCGCTGCAGACTCGAGAGCAGCACATCCGCCGCGAGAAGGCCACCTCGAACATCTGCACCGCGCAGGTCCTGCTCGCAGTCGCCGCCAGTATGTATGCCGTCTACCACGGACCGCGTGGACTGCGGGAGATCGCACAAACCATCCATGATCGCGCCGCAGACCTGGCCGATGATCTTGTCGCCGCAGGGATCCGCGTAGTTCACGACTCGTTCTTCGACACGGTGCTAGCCGAGGTGCCGGGCCGGGCTGCGGCCGTGGTCGCTGCTGCACGAGCCGACGGAATCCACCTTCGGCTAGTCAATGATGATCATGTTGGAGTGTCGGTCGGAGAAGACGCCACCACCGCTCACCTCAACGTCGTACGCAAAGCCTTTGGGTCCTCAACAAGCCAGGAGCGGCGGTTTGCCGACAACTTGGCCGGACGCGAGCGTACGACTGACTATCTCAGCCATCCGGTCTTCAACACCCATCACAGTGAAACGGCAATGCTTCGCTACCTGAGGGCCTTGTCGGACCGGGATCTCGCGCTGGATCGCGGCATGATCCCACTCGGTTCCTGCACGATGAAGCTCAACGCGACGACTGAGATGGAGCCGATCTCCTATCCGGGTTTCGCCAACCTGCATCCATTTG
Source organism: Propionibacteriaceae bacterium (assembly GCA_036519615.1). Lineage (GTDB taxonomy): Bacteria > Actinomycetota > Actinomycetes > Propionibacteriales > Propionibacteriaceae > Microlunatus. Next base: position 787 of record DATDKX010000424.1, on the reverse strand, counting down.
CGCCGGTCGAGGACGCAGCGGGATATCTCGACCTGATTGAGCAGCTCGAGTCCTGGCTTGCCGAGCTGACCGGCTACGCCAAGGTCTCTATCCAGCCCAACGCCGGTAGTCAGGGCGAACTTAGCGGACTCCTTGCCATCCGCGCCTATCACGAGTCACGGGGTGATGATCAACGTCGGATCTGCCTGATCCCGTCATCGGCCCACGGCACGAACGCGGCCTCGGCCACTATGGCGGGCCTGAAGGTCGTGGTTGTCAAGGCCGCCGCCGACGGCGCAGTCGACTTGGACGACCTGCGCACCAAGATCATTGATCATCGTGATCAACTAGCCGCGATCATGGTGACATATCCGTCGACCCATGGGGTGTTCGAAGAGAGCATCGTCAAGTTGTGCGACATGGTTCACGAGGCCGGAGGCCAGGTCTATGTGGATGGAGCCAACTTCAACGCGCTGCTCGGTTTAGCAAGGCCAGGCAGTTTCGGCGCTGACGTGAGCCATCTCAATCTGCACAAGACTTTTTGCATCCCGCATGGCGGTGGGGGACCTGGGGTTGGGCCGGTGGGGGTTGCTGCGCATTTGGCGCAGTTCCTGCCGAACCACCCTCTGCTCGACACGGCCGGTCCGGCGACTGGCATCGGTCCGATCTCGGCTGCTCCGTACGGGTCGGCCGGCATCCTGCCTATCAGCTACGCGTACATCGCAATGATGGGTGCTGATGGACTGACCTCAGCTACCAAACATGCACTACTTGCCGCCAACTATATTGCCAAGCGGCTTGGTGATCA
>DATDKX010000423.1:0-2874 GCA_036519615.1 Propionibacteriaceae bacterium | reverse complement strand
TCGTGCATCGTGAGAGCAGCCGGCCCAGTGAGGTTCAGCGTCCGTCCGTCGTACGCGCCATCACTGGTCAGCACGGCAACCGCGACATCGGTGATATCCGCCTGGGCGACAACGGCCACCCGCCCCTCGCCCGCTGGTCCGCGAATATTCCCATCGGCACCAATGAAGTGTGGCGTGAAGTCGGCGTAGATGTTGTCGCGCAAGATCGTGTACGGCACTCCGACCGAGCGCAAATGCTCCTCTGTCGCCCAGTGATCACGGGCGAGGGTGAAAGTTGCAGTGGGGGAGGCGCCGAAGAAAGACACATACACGATCCGACGTACTCCGGCATCGACAGCGCCGTCAATGAAGCTGACATGTTGTTGGACCCGTTCTGGCGTTTCGGCGGCGGACACCATAAAAACTGTCTCGATGCCTGTTAACGCCGCTCGAACCGCGGCGCCGTCGGCGTAATCAGCCGTGGCGGTGTGGGTGCCCGGCAATGCCGGCGCTCGGGCCGGGTCGCGTACCAGAAGGCGTTGCTCCACCCCCAGATTGGCGAGTCGACGGGCGACCCGCCCGCCCAGTTGTCCGGTCGAGCCCGTTACCGCGATCACTGTGTCCACGCCTCCCCGATTCCCGACCATGCCGCTCAAAGACCGCTCAGAGCACCGCATCGGCTAAGCGGTCGACCTGATCAAGCCTCGCGACCGTTGGGTCGAAGTAGAACTCGGTGAAACCCGCATCCTCGAACTGCTTGGCCGCCTCGCGCACCTGCATCACCGATCGCTGAGCGTTCTCCGCGATCTGGGCCGCGTAGTCGCCGACGACGCGGTAGTAGTCGAGGAGATAGCGGCGCGACGCCTCCTCGGCATCCTCGCCTAGCGAGTAGTAGGTCAGTGCTGCTAGTCGGGGCTCGCCTGGGCGGCCGGCCGCCGCCCAGGCCTTCCTCACATTGTCGGCAAAAGGCCCAGCCTGAGCTGATCGCGATCCGCCGACGGTCCAACCGGCGCCCCAGGTGACGACACGCTCAATCGTCTTCTGGTTGCTGCCGCCGAAGAGGATGGGGACGCGCTGATCTTGGACCGGCGTGGGACTCGCCGGCGCTGAATCGTTAGCTAGAGGCTCCCCGCGCCAGACCTTGTGCAGCACCTCGAGCTCATGATCGAAGTCGCGGCCTCTGCGATGGAAGGCGCGCCCGGCGACCTCGTAATCGTCCGGGCGTGAGCCGACTGCCAGACCGAGGGAGAGCCGGCCACGGGAAATCTGGTCGATGCTGGCTGCCGTCTTTGCCAGCAGCACCGGGGTGTAGATCGGGGCGAGCAAGATGTTCGTCATCAACGAGATGCGCTCGGTCGCTCCAGCCGCAGCAGCCAATGTGGTGAGCGAGTCATAGCCGGGATATGCGATCCGATCGATGGTGACCAAGCCGCTAAAGCCAGCCGCCTCTGCCCGCCTGGCCCAGTCGAGGATGACATTCCCAGGGGTGTTGGGCACCGGATTGGGTACGCCGATTCCGATCTTCACCGCAGCTCCATCTCGTCTGATCACGCATTGCTTGGCACAAAGCCGCCGATGATGAACGTACCCAACAGCCGTGGACCCAGGTATTGCTCAGCTCCAGCTCGACGGCCCGTCAGAGCCAGCGGCGTACTCGTCCATCGGTACCTCTCCGTCACGCCAGGCGTGGAGGACCGGATCCACGATGCGCCAACAGTCCTCGGCCGTATCGCCGCGAACCGCCAGCAGCGGGTCGCCGTCCAAGACACCTGCCAAGACCTCGCCGTACGCCGGCAAACGTCCCGGGTTGAGATCCGTGTCCAATGCAACCCGATCCAGCACCAATGGATCGTCTGGACCATTGACATTCATCTCCAAAGCCATCCGGTCCGGACCCATGGCAAGCCGCAATCGTTCTGGAAGTGCCTGTCCGCGCAACCCGGTTGGCAGATGTGGCAGCGGCTGGAAGGTGATCAAGACCTCCTTACGACGCTCCCGAAGTGCCTTGCCGGACCGCAGCCGGAAGGGCACGCCGGCCCACCGCCAGTTGTCGACCTCGACGATGAGCTCTGCCAGCGTCTCGGTGCTTCGCGATGTATCGACTCCGGGTTCTGCTGTGTAATCCGGCACCTCCCTGCCATCTATCGAGCCTTTGGTGTAGCGGGCTCGACGGCTGGACGCCACCGGGTCGTCATTCCACGGCCGGCAAGCTCGTAGAACTTGGGCCTTGGCATCGCGGAGATCGAGTGCATTGACGGTGGCGATCGGATCCATTGCGACCAGTGCCAACACCTGGAGCAGATGGCTTTGGATCATGTCCACAAGTGCGCCGGCGCGGTCGTAGTAGCGCGCTCGGTTCTCCAGCGTGAGCTGTTCGTCAAACACAATGTCCACGCGCGCGACGTGTTCATTGCTCCAGAGTGGCTCGAACAGCCGGTTAGCAAAGCGCACGCCGATGAGATTCAGCACTGTGGAGCGCCCCAGGAAATGATCAACGCGATGCACTTGCTCTTCTGGCACTAACTCGGCAAGTAACTGATTCAGGCTGGCCGCGCTCTCCTGATTGGTACCGAACGGCTTCTCGAACACCATGGTCGTGCCTTCAGGCAGAGACACCTGCTGGAGAGCCGCACAGGCCGCGACGGTTACCGAGGGCGGCAGTGCGAAGTAGATGGCAGGTGCCGGCGGGCAAGAATCGATCAGGGACTTCAAGTCTTCGACGCTGGTGACGTCAGCCCGCTGGTATCGGGTCGTGTCCAGCACGCTCTTGAGCGTCTCGTCGGAGACATCACCGGACTCGAAGGCGGTCTTGACCCGGTCGCGCCAGGCATCAGCGTCCCAGTCTTCGGAGCCTGCACCAACCAGCACGACGTCGCGGCGCGATTCCTCGCGGTC
>DATDKX010000422.1:0-2880 GCA_036519615.1 Propionibacteriaceae bacterium | reverse complement strand
CAGGCGGCCGGCGGCGATAGCCGCATCACGGCGACGCTTGAATGCGTCAATTGCTACGCTCCAACAGGCTGCGATTTCCTCCGTGGTTTTCCGGCGTGCACTGCTGACGCGAGTGGGTAAGTGGGGTGCTGAGAACACCTTGCCTTGACCGAGGGCGATGCGCTGATGGTTTGGCATGGACGGCGAGCATGCGACGATCGAGCGCGACGGTTCGGTAAGGGGCGGTCATAAGGGTAGTCATATGACTGCCCCGACTCAGCGGATCGAGGTGATTACCCGAGGCGAGCGGCGGCGGCGCTGGTCGATTGAGGAGAAGCGGGAGATTGTTGCGGAGAGCCTCGGGACGGGGGTTCGGCCGAGCGAAGTCATCCACAAGCACGGGATCACGTCGGGTCAACTATACGCTTGGCGCCAGCAGCTGACCCGGCGCGTGGACGGGCGGTCGGCACATCCGCCGGCCAGCTTTGCACGCGTGGATGTGGTTGCGGGAGAGCGGGAGGTGCCGGCGCCGCCCGTGCCGGAGACGTCGGCGGTGGCAACCACATCGCAGGCGCACGTGCCGGCGGTTACTACGTTGCGTAGCAAGGGATCGATCGAAGTTGTGCTGCCAGGCGGCACCTTGGTTCGCGTGGACGCGCACGTTGATGACCGTGCACTGCGTTGCGTGCTCAATGCCCTGCAGGCGTTATGATAACGCCGCCACCTGGGGTGCAGGTTTATTTGGCATGCGGCTACACGGACATGCGCAAGGGTATGGCGACGCTGGCCATGCTGGTGCAGCAGACGCTGGGTCATGATCCATTTTCGGGCGCGATTTACGCCTTTCGTGGACGCAGAGGCGGGTTGATCAAGGTTCTTTGGCACGATGGTGTCGGCATGTGCCTGTTCATCAAGCGACTGGAACGCGGGCAGTTCGTCTGGCCGATGTCGGCTTCGGGGACTGTGTCGCTGACGCCTGGGCAGCTGTCGACATTGTTAGAGGGCTGCGAGTGGCGGGCTTTGGCACGCAATCTGCGACCCGAGCTGGCGGGCTGATCCTCATCTGATCACGCCGGAGTCATTAGCGGCGACGCGACGGCGTGCGTCATCATCATCGTGTTGTGCAGATCGATCTCACGGCATTGCCTGACGATCCGAATATCCTGCAGCAGATGCTGCGGGAGGCGGTGCCCGAGCTGCAAGCCGAGAACGAGAAGCTCTGGCAGCTGATCCAACGCCTGCTGCGCCATCGCTACGGCCCGCGATCGGAGAGACTCGACCTTGAGCAGTTGCAGCTGGTCCTGGAGGACGCGGAGCAAAGTGCCGCCGAAGACGACACTGCGAAGGGCGCGGAGGAACCAGCAGAAAGACGGCGGCGCATCGAGGTGGCCCATCGCAATCGCGGTGCATTGCCTGCACATCTGCCGCGCTACGAGGTGGTCATCGACATCGAGAGCAAGGAGTGCCCTTGTTGTGGCGGCGCACTGCACCTGATCGGCGATGACCGCACCGAGATGCTCGACCTGGTTCCCGCCCAGCTGCGGGTGAAGGTGGTTTGCAGGCCACGCTATGGATGCCGAAGCTGCGAGGGCGCCGTGGTGCAGGCCCCTGCGCCGGAGCGGCCAATCGATGGTGGCATGGCAACGGAAGCGCTGGTGGCGCACATCGTGGTTAGCAAGTTCTGTGATGCTCTTCCGCTCCACCGTCAGGCACAGATGCTCAAGCGGCAGGGCATCACACTGGATCGTTCGACACTGAGCGCCTGGGTGGGACGAGCGTGCTGGTGGCTGACGCCGCTCTATGAGCTGGTGCTCGGCACGGTGCTGTCGTCGAACAAGCTGTTTGCCGATGAGACGACCCTGCCGGTGCTCGATCCCGGCCGAGGCAAAACCAAGACGGGGCGTTTGTGGTGTTATGCGGTCGATGATCGGCCGTGGATCGGAAGCACTCATCCCGCAGCCGCCTACGTCTACTCCGAGGACCGCAGAGGCGAGCATCCGACCGAGCACCTGGCGGCATTCAGAGGCACGCTGCAAGTGGATGGCTATGCAGGCTTCGGCAAGCTGGTCGAAGCGCGCTCGGATGCCTCGATCAAACTGGCCTTTTGCTGGGCGCACGCCAGGAGGCCGTTCTACGAGTTCTACACCTCCACCCAATCGCCGCTTGCGGCCGAGGTGCTCGCACGTATCGCCAAACTTTATGCCATCGAGGCCGGTATCCGCGGGCAACCGCCGGATGTGCGGCAGTCGGTTCGTCAGATGCGAAGTCGGCCGCTGGTCGAAGCACTGCAGCTCTGGTTGCAGGATCGCCTGCCGCGCGTGCCGGGCTGGTCCGATTTGGCCAAGGCCATGCGGTATATACTGCGCCATTGGGACGGGCTGATCTTGTATCTCGACGATGGCCGCCTGGAGATGGACACCAACGTAGTTGAACGGGCCATCAGGCCGGTTACGATTACGAGAAAGAACTCATTATTCGCCGGCAGCGACGCCGGAGCCCGCCGTTGGGCCATTGCAAACACCCTGATCCAGACCTGCAAATTGAACAGCATCGACCCGCTCGCCTGGCTCACCGACGTGCTGCAACGGATCGTCTCGGGCCGAACCAAGAACCATCAGTTGCACACACTGCTGCCGTGGAACTGGCGCCAACCGTCCACCATCTCCGCCACGTAACTGTCGCTACGACAGTCTATCTTTACCCCTCGTCATCGGGTCAATCACTTGCATCAGTGATGCCGACGCGCCGGTTACCATAGTATCGCGCTTCGGGTTGACGCAGTGCTGTACCGGGCTTTTAGGAAGATTCCGAGTTCGAACTGGGTCCGTGTCTGCAAACGAGCCGACGGAAGACTTGGCCACCTCGCACGGCACCATGGTGCAAGCCCTCCTGATCTGGCTG
>DATDKX010000421.1:0-2311 GCA_036519615.1 Propionibacteriaceae bacterium | reverse complement strand
CTGGCCGGGTCGGGCCTCGCGACACCTCAGGATGTGCCGCAGGCGGTTGCCCGTGCGGTAAGGGCTACAGCTGAGACCGTGCCGAAGCCGCCGGAGCCGCTGCCGGCAGCCGGCATCGAAGAGACGGAGCGGATCGCGGATTGGCTCGAGCAGCCTGGCATCCGCTTGATCGACATCACCGGCGACTGGATGTGGCCGCTGCATGCTGTGCTGGACCATGAAGCGCTGGTGCACTACGCGCTCGGTGAGTGAGATCCCGCTGGGCGGTTTCTGGCCGCCCTGAACATTAAGATGGCCGCCATGCTCACTGCGATTGTCTTCGTCAAGGCCGAGGTAGCTCGAATCCCCGAGGTGGCTGAGGAGATCGCCGCACTCAACGGCGTCAGTGAGGTCTACTCCGTAACCGGCACCATCGATCTGATTGCCATGATCAGGGTTGCAAACCATGATCAAATAGCTGAAGTCGTCGCGGACAGACTGAACAAGGTGTCCGGGGTGGTGAGCACCGAAACTCACATTGCCTTCCGCGCGTATTCTGCTCATGATCTTGAGGCGGCGTTCTCTCTTGGCGGCTAGCGATCAGCGCGTGCCGCCCAGCGGCCCAGTGGCAGGGGTTTCCACGACTGTGTGCATGATCGCAACGGTGGTCTTACTGCTAGTGCTTTTGGGGGGTGCCATCACGGCCTGGGTGATCACCCGCCAACCGCCCGAGCAACCGTTGCAGGTGCCCTCAGTGTCCGAGGGGTAGCTTGTGGGCGCTCAGACGATCATGAGCTTCAGGACAACCGCGACCAGGCAGACTGTGATCACGCCGAGGAGACCGACCACCTGAGCGGCACCGCGGTTGCGACGCGGCGCGTACGCCAGCACGATCCCAACCAGTGCGCCGACGATGACGCCACCGATGAACATCAGCCAGCCAAAGCTGCGGAAACCCACCAGAACGCTGTAGAGGATGAGCAATATAAACAGGCCGATATCGGCGCGGACGTCCTCACCCATCTTCTGTTTGAAGATCGCATTGGCGGCAAGCAGCCCAATGACGGCGGCCGCGGCACCAAAACCTCCGCTCCCGTACGGCCCGAATACGAAGAGCAGCGTGGCGCCACCCAAACCGGCGGCGAGATAAAGCGCAAAGAATCGCCAGCCACCCAGTTCAGACTCGATGGCCCGACCCGCGATCCACAGCACCAGGAGATTCATCAGAACGCCCAAAATGGATCCTGAGGTCAGCGAGGCGGTAAGCAGGCGCCAGAACTCACCGGCATAGATCGCCTCATTGCTCATCACCAGCAACTGGTTGAGCAGCCCGCCGCTGACGAGGTTCAGCAGCCACTCCACAGCCAGTGCACCCATCACGATCTTCGTCGCGGTCCCGCCGCCCGGCTTCAAGACCGCGCCGAAGGCTGTTCTCGGCGCTCGTACGCCTCCCCTCCCGGACGCCACACAAGAAGGACACTGAAAGCCGACCGATGCCGGGTTCATGCATTCACCGCAGATCGGTCGATCGCATCGCTGGCAGGAAATACCGGTCATCCGCTCCGGATGGCGATAGCACGGAGCAAAACCCGGAGGTGAAAAGTCCGGGCCGGCATTCGGAGTCTGACTCACGCGGAGTTGTTGCCCGAGTCGCTTGTGCCCGAATCGATTGTCACCGACTCGATGACCACTGGGTCGACTGGGCGGTCACCTCGTCCAGTCCGCACCTGAGTGATCTCGTCGACGACGTCACGGCTGGCCTGGTCGGCCACCTCACCGAAGATCGTGTGCCGCCGGTTGAGATGGGGCTGCGGACCGACGGTAATGAAGAACTGCGAACCGTTAGTGCCCGGACCTGCGTTGGCCATGGCCAGCAGGTACGGCTTATTGAAGGCAAGATCGGGATGGAATTCGTCGCCAAACTGGTAGCCCGGACCCCCGGTGCCCGTTCCTAGCGGGCAACCACCTTGAATCATGAAGCCATCGATTACGCGATGGAAGGTCAGCCCGTCGTAAAACTTCCCGGTCGTCCTCACGCCTGTCCTGGGGTCGGCGTACTCCCTGGCGCCTGTGGCGAGCCCCACGAAGTTGTCTACCGTCTTTGGAGCTTGATCAGCAAAGAGCACCAAGTTGATGTCCCCATGGTTGGTATGCAGGGTTGCAGTCTGCTGTGCCACTTCGAGGCACCTTTCTGTCGTGGTCATCGTCTGGCTCTGTCCAACCGCGCCCTCGACGGGCTCAGGACGCAGGTCCGGCAGCCATCCTGTCAGACCGCACAAGATGGCGATACGGTGGGAAATGCTCCACCGGGGAGCATGAGGTTTCTCACAAC
>DATDKX010000420.1:0-5018 GCA_036519615.1 Propionibacteriaceae bacterium | reverse complement strand
CGGGCCACATATCCGGCGCTGCGAGCGGTCGGAGCTCTTGCGACGAGCGCACCACTGTTTCTGCTGCTGTTTGCTGGCACGTATTTCGTCATGGACACGATTTCTGACGGCAGTTTCAGCGAGCCGCTCACGCGCACGGACGCCTTGTATTTCACGGTCACAGTGTTCGCAACCGTTGGGTTCGGCGACATCACGGCCACGACCGAAGTGACTCGTGTGCTGGTTACCGCTCAGATGGTTGCCGGCATTGTGACAGTCGGGATCGGCGCCAGGATCATCGTTGACGCGGTCAAGCACGGACGCGAGCAAGAGAAAGGGGCCGAGGCTGCGCCCAATGGAGAAAGTTCTCTGAATTAGGGCCTCGCACCTCATCACTTCGCCGACGGAGATCGCCGAACCGGCTTACGTCTATTACGCAGGCTCCGCAGTCTTAGGACCCGGAATGGGCAGCACGTTACTGATGACAAAGGAAACGGCCACCGCGACGACAACCTGCGGTGTCACGATCACACCGTCGACACCCATCAGTAGGACCGCGAGGAGGGTCGAGGTCAACGGCAGCCGCAGCATGGCGGCGCACATGGCCCCAATGCCCATCCCAATCGCTGCTGCCGAGTTCATGCCAGGCAATCCACTTGCGGCGATACCAACCGCTGCACCAACGAACATCGAAGGAAAGACCGGGCCACCGCGAAAGGCGCTAAGCGAAAGTCCATACGCCAAGGCTTTACAGACGATGAGCAGAACGACTACAGGCAGCGAGTAGTCGGTGGCGTGCTCGACGAGTTCGGGCAGTGCGTCTTGGCCAGAAAACAGCACCTGCGTGAAACTTCGTCCGGACACGAGCTGGTACGCCATCGCGATGAGACCAATCAGCAGGCCGAGCGCGGAAGTCACTAGCACCCGATTCAGGTGCACGATCGGGCGAAGCCAGAGTGCGAGAGCCCGGATTGACCACGCCAGAAGGGCGCCAGTCGCTCCCATGACCAACGCCCACCCCATGGTGGCCAACGTCGGAGGCATCGCGGGCGGTACCGCCGGCAGCGCGAGCGAGAAAGTGCCGAGACCGGTCCACTTGTTCATGCCAACGAAGACCAGCGCCCCGATTCCGGACGCAAGGAGACCCGGCAATGCAACGAGGCTCAGGGCGGCACCGCCAATTCCGGAGACCTCCATGATCAAGAAAGCGCCCAGCACGGGGGAGCCGAGCAACGTGCTCACCGCTGCAAAGCTGCCAGCTGAGGCCATGACCGTCAGCGCCATCGGAGGCGCGTCCTTCCTCGCAAGCCGTACGGCGAGGGCCGCGAGTCCACCACCGATCGCGATCAGAGGCGCTTCTGGGCCCAGCACTGCACCGAGGCCGAGGGTGGTCAGTGCGGCGAGGGCGATGCCCGGGAGTTCGCGTCCCGTGGCTGGACCTCCACCCGTCGCGAAGCCAAATGCCGGTGAGTGCCCCCCATTGCCTGGCAGGTAACGGATGGTCAAGGCTGTCAACAGTCCACACAGCACCAGCCAGGGCAGTGGCCACCACGCGGGTGCAGGGCTACCAAAGAGCTGATCCGGCAGCCAGGAGAACAGGAAGTGCTGGATCGCCGCAACCAGTGCCAGAAAGCCGTAGGCGATGGCTGAGATCGGAATGCCCAAGATCGCCGCCAGCACGAGCGCTGAGATGTACCCCTTGGAACGGATGGCAGCGACTGGATCGATCGCGGCACGCCCGCCGGCCGGTGCCGCGGTTGTGTCAGCGTTCGCGTGAGGAGCTGCGCCCCTCCTCGGGCCCTCGGACTCTGGCATCACACGCAGCCTCTCTTCAGATTGGTGGCAGGAGGAAGCAACACGCCGGATCGGAAGGGTTCAAGCGACCCGGCGCGATACCGCGAGACCGCCTGGCAGACGTTACGCGTCTAGTCCTCGACTTGGGGCGCCGGCTTGACTTCCGCCGGTGCCGCCGTTCGCCGACGCATGTCTTCGGAATGGTAATCGGCGAGTAGTTGCGATTCCTGCTCCCTCCTGGGGAAGAGGAAGAACACGATCACCGCGCCGATGATGATCGCCGTGATCCCGGCAGCGTACGCCCAGTCGGCGCCGGAGAGGAACGACGACTTCGCAGCGGTGATGATCTGCTCGGAATATTGCGGATATCGCTGAGCGATGTCCGCAGCGCTAGCGAACGACTTGGTCAACTGACTCTGAACGTTGGCGGAAACCTGATCAGCGTTGGGCGATGCTGCGATCTTGGACGTGAACGCCGAGGCATATCCGGCGGTAAGCAGCGCACCGAAGATCGACTGCATAATCGCCCCACCAAGGTCACGCTGCAGATCAGCAGTGCCGGAAGCCATTCCGGCGCGCTGCACCGGGACCGATCCCGTGAGTGAATGGGATGCCGGCGTGCCCGCAAAGCCCACGCCAATCCCGATGAACGCATAGGCCAGCCCGATCTGCCAATAGGCGCTGCCGTCTGACCAGAGCAGAAGCATCCACGCGAAGGCCAGAAACAAGAACACGTAGCCGGTGAGGAGCGTGAACCTGGCACCCCGGCTCTCGACAAGCTTGGCCGAGCGCGGCGCGACCAAGATCATGAAGATCACAGCAGGCAGGAAGGCGGCTCCGGCTTCGAGCGTCGAATAGCCATTCACGTTCTGGAGGTACTGCTGGCTGACGAATGCCGACCCCATCAGGGAACCGAAAACGATGATCCCCGCGCAGGCCGCCACCCAGAAAATGCGACGCCCTGCGACATGCAGGTCGTACAACGGGTTCTTTGCCCTGCGCTGGCGGATAACGAACGCAATTGCTGCGGCGACCGCGATGGCGGCCAGGCCGAGTGCCAGGGTTCCCTTGTTCGGTACCGGCGCGAAATTGATCGACAGAATCAGAGTGCCCACCAAAACCACTGACAGCACGCCGCCGAGGTTGTCCACCGGGTCGGTCGTTTCGTTCACATGGCTCGGCACGAAGATGACCGCGAGCACCAGCGCGATTGCTGCTAGCGGAAGAGTGATCAGAAAAACCGACCCCCACCAGAACTTCTCAAGCAAGGCTCCCGCGACGAGAGGCCCGAGCGCAGCAATGCCGCCGCCGATCGCCGACCACAGCGCGATCGACTTGGTACGCCCCGGGCCGGACCAGAGCGCTGCGATGAGAGCAAGTGTTGTTGGGTACGCCATGCCTGCGGAGACTCCACCGAGCACGCGTGCTCCAAAAAGCACGGCGTCGGAAGGGGCATACGCAGCAAGCAGGCAGGCAGGCACCGAAAGTGCCATGCCGAGGATGAGCATCAACTTCCGCCCGTAGCGGTCGCCTAGTGCACCGAGATAGAGGACCGAAGCGGCCAACCCGAGCGAGTAACCGACCGCGATCAGGTCCAAAGTTGTCTGCGAGGAGTCGAACGCTCTGCCGATCGAGGGCAGCGCGACATTGGCAACCGACAGGTTCAAATTCGCGACCGCCGCAACGGCAATGAGCGAAATCAGTACTAAGCCCGCTCGCGCCGGCTGCTCAGCGGTTGGAGGCGCTGCTGTGCTCTGATCTGGCGTTTCGTCAGCAGGTTGGCCCACGACTCAGCTCTATCGGAACGGGTCTATCCAGGCATCACCCACCAGGTATGAGATCTCAATCGTCCGATGGGACCGCTGCAAGTCGATCGGTCTGTCCCCGGTCACCCTTGCGTGGATCGGTTATCCGGGAACGAGAATCCCACGGCCCTGAAGACGTCCAGCGTCGAGATCGTCCATGGCCTCGTTCACAGCGTCGAGCGGATATGTCCGAGTGTGAAGTTGTACTTTGCCCTGCGCCGTTAGCGTCATCAGCTCGGCAAGATCGTTGTAAGTCCCGACCAGGTTGCCGACGATGTTCCGTTCGCTTGAAATGACGTCTATGGCGGGGACGGTTATCGTGCCGCCGTACCCGATGACGTAATGCGACCCGCCTCGCCCGGTTAGATTCCAGCCCAGCGCTTCGGCGCCCTGCTCAGCAACGAAGTCGAAGACGACTTCGGCGCCCTGACCATCGGTGAGGTCGAGGATCTTTTGGGCCGCGCCGTCGTCGGCAAGTACGGTGTGGTCCGGGCCATACCCGCGGACTAGATCCAGCGCAGCCTGATTGCGGTCGAGGACGATGACTGTGGCGGCGCTCATGGCCTTCAGTGCCTGGACACCGATATGGCCAAGCCCGCCGGCTCCGATAATGAGCGCAGTCGTCCCGGGGTAGAGCAAAGGCAGGGCCTTCTTGACCGCGTGATAGGCGGTTAGACCGGCGTCGGCGAGCGCGGCGACATCGGCTGGCTGAAGGGACGGGTCTAGTTTCACGACCGACCGCGCGTCGGTGAGCAGATAGTTCGCCATTCCGCCATCGGTGCCGTCAACACCGGGGAACCTGCTGCTCGTGCAGTGCATTTCGTTGCCAGCCCGGCAGTAGCGGCACAATCCGCACGTGATATGCGGGTGCAAGATCACCGTGTCACCGGCCGCGAGGTTGGACACGGCCGATCCGACCTCCTCGACCCAGCCAGCGTTCTCATGACCGAGCGTGAACGGCAGTTGGGGATGCGTCAGATGCTCCCACTGGCCCTCATAGATGTGCAGGTCAGTCCGACATAGTCCAGCCGCTCCGATGCGTACCAAGACATCGAGAGGACCCTCTATTGCGGGCTCAGGGACTTCATCGATGGACGGACGTTCGTGGTACCTGTGAAGCCGTACTGCCTTCATCTGAATCCTCCTTCTGGCTCCGGTCAGTCAGGGATCGCGAGTTTGTTGCGGCGAGAAAGACCTCGGTCGAACAGCTGAGCCCTTGGGCCTATTGTGGGGCTGGATAGGCAGGTATTGAGATGTGGTACCGAATCAGCGCTGACCTTGTGGTGATGGTCCACCTGTTCTTCATCTGCTTCATTGTGGGTGGCGTCTTTCTCACTTGGCGGTGGCCCTGGATCATCTGGGTGCACATCCCCGCAGTGGTGTACGGCGCTCTGATCGAATTCGCTGGCTTCAGCTGCCCGCTCACGGTGCTGGAAAACG
>DATDKX010000419.1:0-3035 GCA_036519615.1 Propionibacteriaceae bacterium | reverse complement strand
ATCACCACCAGCGGAATCAAGAGCAAGGCGAGCGAGCGGATCATGTCGCCCGCTGTCGCCTGCCTTGTTGTACGCGCCACGCCACAATCTTCACAGACCGGAGCAAGTCCGGATCGCGCGCCGCTGCCTGGACGAGCGAGCGAGCAGCCAGTTCCGGTGACAGTCAGGCTCTACAGCACTTCTGGCTGCGAGCGAACGAGGAAGGCAGCGGCTTCAACGCGCGATCCGCGCGGAGCGAGCGCAGCGAGCGGAGCAATTAAACATGGAACTTATCGAGACGATCGCCCGCAGCGATGGGCCGCGAGGCGAAGTCGCACTACGCCGCCGAGTCAGTGACGGACGCAGTGTTGAGGAGTTGATTATCAACGGCGCGTTCGCCATGGATAGCAGCGAAACCTCAACCGAGCGCCTGCTGGCTGGGCTCGCACTGCCGACCGGTCGCGCCGAGCGGGTATTGATCGGCGGCCTGGGTTTGGGCTACACCGTCACCGCGGTTTCAGCCAAGGCCGTCGACATGATCGATGTAGTGGAAATCGAGCAGTGTCTGATCGACTGGGCACACCAAGGTGTCACTTCGACACTCGCGGCGGCTGCTTCCGATCCAAGGGTCAGCCTGCACGTCGGAGATGTCCGGCTCGTCCTGGAGGGTGTGTCCAATGAACCCGTTGGACCGTGGGACGCCATCCTGCTCGACGTGGACAACGGGCCGGACTTTTTGATCCACAGCGAGAACCATGCGCTTTATACAGCGACCTGTCTCCGCGCGGCGTACGGTCAGCTCACCGCTGGTGGCACTCTCGCCATCTGGTGCCAACATCCTGTACCGGCGCTACTAGCGGTGCTGCAAGGAATCGCACCATCGACACAAGAGCACGTCGTCGACACTTCGCGAGGCGACCGCAGCTTCCCGCACACGATCTATACAACCTCCAGGGCAAATCACTCCGTTGCCGATGCTAGGTAAGAATGTGCCCATGACACAGCCAATTGATGCGGCCCGAACCGATAGTGCCGCAACGGATGCCCCAGCCGATAGTGCAGAGCATCGCATAGAGCACGACACCATGGGCGAGGTGAAGGTGCCCGCCAAAGCCTTGTGGAAGGCCCAGACTCAGCGCGCCGTCGAGAATTTTCCGATCTCTGGCGTTCCGATCAACTCGGAGTTGATCGGAGCCCTCGGGCTGATCAAGGAGGCAGCGGCGAAGACCAACGCCAAGCTCGGCATCCTCAGCCAGGAGTACGCCGACGCGATCGCGAAGGCCGCGAGCGAGGTTGCGGAAAACCGGTACGACAGCGAGTTTCCGCTTGACGTCTTCCAGACTGGGTCCGGCACCTCGAGCAATATGAACGCCAACGAGGTGATCGCTTCCCTCGCCACCGCACAGTTGGGCGAAGCCGTACATCCCAATGATCACGTGAATGCGTCCCAGTCGAGCAACGACGTCTTTCCTAGCGCCATTCACATTGCCGCGACTTACCACCTGGTCTTTAGCCTGCTGCCGGCGTTGCGTCATCTGGCTGACGCGCTCAGCCTGAAGGCCAACGAGTTTGCCGAGGTAGTCAAGAGTGGTCGTACTCACTTGATGGATGCCACTCCGGTTACCCTCGGCCAGGAGTTCGGGGGTTATGCCGCTCAGATTCGTCACGGCATCGAGCGGGTGGATGCAGCTTTGCCGAGAGTTGCTGAGCTGCCCCTTGGTGGGACCGCCGTTGGCACTGGAATCAACACCCCACCGGGCTTCGCAGAGTCTGTGATCTCCATGATCGTGGAGAAGACTGGTCTGCCGCTGACCGAGGCTCGTGATCATTTCGAAGCGCAAGGTGCTCGAGACGGGCTCGTTGAGGCCTCGGGTGTATTGCGGACAATCGCAGTAAGCCTTTACAAGATCGCCAACGACGTCCGCTGGATGGGCTCCGGTCCTCGCGCCGGACTCGGCGAAATCTCGCTGCCTGATCTGCAGCCAGGCTCTTCGATTATGCCGGGGAAGGTCAATCCGGTGATCTGTGAGGCGACAATGATGGTCTGCGTCCAGGTGATCGGCAACGACGCCGCCGTCGCGTTCGCCGGTGCCAGCGGCAACTTCGAGCTCAACGTGATGCTCCCAGTGATGGCCCGCAACCTGTTGGAGTCGATCCAGCTGTTATCCAACGTGAGCCGGCTGCTCGCCGATCGTTGCGTGCTGGGCATCAAGGCAAACGTTGAGCACTGCAGGAAGCTTGCCGAATCCTCACCGTCGATCGTGACACCGCTGAACCGCTACATCGGCTATGAGAATGCCGCCGCCGTCGCCAAGCAGGCGCTCAAGGAAGAGAAGACGATTCGTGAGGTCGTCATTGAGAACGGCTACATCAGCAACGGCAGGCTGACTGAAGAACAGCTCGACGCCACTCTGGACGTTCTGGCGATGACTCGTCGGCCCGTCTGAGCTGCATGCGCAATCGGCGCACCTAGCTGCGAGCGTCGGCATTGCGCGAGCAGCTGATCACTCAGTACCAGCCGTTCGCCCTTTTGAAGCTCCAGGCGCCACAAGGACTGCCGTAACGGTCCTTCATGTACTTAATGCCCCAGATGATCTGGGTTGCCGGGTTGGTCCGCCAGTCACTGCCCTCACTCGCCATCTTTGAGCCGGGCAGTGCCTGAGGGATTCCGTACGCGCCGGAGCTTGGGTTAGTGGCGTTTATGCGCCACATGCTCTCCCGCATGATGATGTTGTTGAAGCAATCGAACTGACTTGAGCCATAACCAAACTTGTTCTTCAGAATCTGCTGAGCGATCTCCTTCGGATCGGTCGCTCCCGGCTCGTAGCCACGGTTTCGCAACGCCCGCTCCCGGGCAGCCTTCTCCTCAGCTGCCCGCTTGGCAGCGGCCGCTATCTCAGCCTTGATTTTGGCCTGCTGGGCAGCGATTGCCTTGGTCTCCAAACCCAAAGATTTCGCACGTTTGGCCGCGTGCTTCGCTGCAATCAGTTGCGCCCGGGCGGCCTCGCGATTGTCCCGTGTCTTGGCCGCCGCACGTTCAGCGGCGCGGTCGTCAG
>DATDKX010000418.1:0-3502 GCA_036519615.1 Propionibacteriaceae bacterium | reverse complement strand
TTGATCATTGTTGGTCAGCAGTGTGTACGCCCGGCGCTGCGCTTCTGCTCCAGCAGCGACGAACTCGGCCTTGCCGACAGTGGCAGCCGCTTGCTCTGGGTCCACGTACGGGTCATCGAAGAGGCCGAGAATGAACTTTTCGCGCAGCAGCCGGCGTACCGACACATCAATCCGATTTTGGCTGATACGGCCTTGCTCTACGAGCTGCAGCACAAGCTCGGGCCGCGCCTCGCCGCCTAATTGATCACAGCCAGCGTTCAAGATCATCTCTACCCTCGACAGCTCATCGAGATGCTCCACTCCCCAGGCACGACCGGGCATCGGCTGGCCGAGGATGGTGGTGTCGGTGACGAGGCCCCAGTCGGTGCAGACGATGCCGTCGAAGCCCAGTTCTCCGCGCAGTAGGTCGGTGATGATTCCTTTGTTGAAGCCGAAGGCAACCTCCTCGTACTGAGTGCCGATCGGCATTCCGTAATAGGGCATGATCTGCGAGCCGCCGGCGTCAATGGCGGCGCGGAACGGCTTCAGGTGATAGTCAAAGTTGCCACCGGGATACACCTGCTCACGGCCGTAGGTGAAGTGTGGATCTTCTCCATCAAGCTGTGGACCACCGCCCGGAAAGTGCTTGGTCATCGTCGATACCGACTCCGTGCTGAGCTGCTCACCTTGGAATCCCCGAATGTAGGCCTGCACCAGCTTGCTGGTGAGGTCTGCGTCCTCGCCGAAGCCGCCGTTGATCCGAGACCAGCGGGGCTCAGTAGCAAGATCAACTTGAGGGTGTAAGGCGAGCCGAAGGCCGACCGCCAGATACTCTTGGCGAGCGATGTCGCCGAAGCGTTGCACGAGTTCAGCGGAGCCGATCGCTGCCAACCCGAGCGTCTCCGGCCACTGTGAAAAGGCACCCGCCGCAGCAGCGGTGCCAACATTCTCGGTGAAGTGGTGCCGCGGATCGGTGGACAGCGTCACGGGAATGCCGAGCCGGGTAGATGCCGCTAACTTCTGCAGCCGGTTCTGCCACTCCGCCAGCGTCCTGGCATCATCGGCGGCCCGGATCACATTGAAGTGGCTCAGCTGCTGTTCCTTGATCATGTACTCGGCACTGTTGACCCGAAATGCCGAGTCGGGTTCAGAAAGATCACCAGACCCGACGACGATCATGGTCTGGAACAACATGCCAGCCTTCTCAGCCAAGGTCATCCGGCCGAGGAGATCCTCAACCCGCTGGTCAATGTTCAAGATCGCTTTCCTTCCCAGGCGAGTGCCGCTACCGCAAAGCATCACACTCAGCATGCCCAGCAGCAAGATCAGGAGCGGGACCTATTGATCAACTGAAGGCCAGGCTAGCCGCGTCTGCGCTACTGATTCTGTGACGTCCGAACACATGACCGAACCGGTCGCTTCCAAGCGACACGGTCTTACCGTTCCCTCCGATCTCTTGTGGGTAGGGAGCTCGCGGGCAGATAATCCCGGCAGGGAGACGTTGGTCCGCGATAGCGAGGAGACGGCGTATGACTCGGCTAGACACGAACTTCTTCGACTGGACGATCCTCATCATTTATTTCGCCTTAGTCGTCGTTATCGGAATCCTTGCGCGGAGAGCCATCGCTACCAGCGAGGATTTCTTGCTTTCCGGGCGTTCCTTGACCGCCTGGATTACCGGCCTGGCATTCATCTCGGCCAATCTGGGCGCGATCGAGATTCTCGGCATGGCGGCAAATGGCGCCCAATACGGCCTGTCGACTGTCCACTTTTACTGGATAGGCGCGGTACCTGCCATGGTCTTCCTTGGCCTGGTCATGATGCCGTTCTACTACGGCTCCAGAGTCCGAAGCGTGCCAGAGTATCTGCTCCGCCGGTTCAATCCGGCCACACACCTCTGGAATGCCCTCACATTCGCCGTCGCCTCGGTCCTTAGCGCCGGTGTCAACTTGTACGCCATGGCGCTCATCATTAAGGTTCTGCTCGGCTGGCCGATCTGGGTGTCCGTCGTCGTCTCTGCAGGTTTCGTGCTCGTCTACATCTTCCTGGGTGGGCTGTCGGGCGCCATCTACAACGAAGTCCTGCAATTCTTCGTCATCATCGCGGGCTTGATTCCAATCGTGATCATCGGCCTCAAGGACATGGGCGGCTGGAGCGGCTTAATGCAGAAGGTGACGAGCCAGCCTGGCAAGGAGAACCACTTCGAGACCTGGGCAGGAACGGCAGTCGGCAACTGGACCAACCCGCTGGGCGACTGGATTGGCATTGTCATGGGCCTGGGCTTCGTGCTGTCCTTCGGCTACTGGACCACCAACTTCGCCGAGGTGCAGCGCGCGCTGTCGGCGAAGAACCTATCGGCTGCTGAGCGCACGCCGCTGATTGGGGCGTTCCCGAAGATCTTTATCCCCGCCCTCACTATCATTCCCGGACTCATCGCCGTCGCGCTGGTCCCGAACCTCGGTCAGACCGACGATGTGAGATACGACAAATACAACTACGCGATCCCAATACTGATGAACGAGTACCTTCCGAACGGGACGCTGGGTATCGCGCTGGCCGGCCTGCTGGCGGCGTTCATGGCCGGCATGGCGGCCAACGTGAGCTCCTTCAACACTGTGGTCACCTACGACATCTGGCAGGACTACATACGCAAGCACCGACCCGATGACTACTACCTGAACGTCGGCCGGGTCGTCACCGTCGCCGGTGTCTTGATCGGTATCGGGACGGCGTTCATAGCGGCTGGGTTCAGCAACATCATGGTCTACATCCAGTCGCTGTTCTCCTTCTTCAACGCGCCGGTGTTCGCGACGTTCATTATCGCGATGTTCTGGAAGCGAACGACCCCGTGGGCCGGCTTCTCTGGACTCGTCGCGGGGTTCCTCGCGGCCCTATCGTTCCAGTACCTCATCGGGCCGAATATCGCGTACTTCTATCCGGGTGGCGACACCTCTGGTGAGATCAACGCCCAGATGCTCAACTTCTACGGAGCCATCGCAGCCTTTGTCGCCGACGCCGTCGTGACGGTGATTGTCACTCTGGTGACCAAGCCCAAGCCGATAGAGCAACTCGCCGGGCTAGTCTGGGGCGTACCCGATCCTGATGCGGGTGATCCGCATGAAGGCTACGTACGCCGCTGGTGGGAGTCGCCGAAGCTCCTCGGCTTCACCGCACTCGGCATGGTACTCGTCTTATCGATCCTCTTCGCCTAGGAAAGGAGGAGATGAAATGGCTGGCTCAGAATCAACCCCCCACCGTCATCTGCCACACGGATACGACAAGCTGCCACCCGATTTTCACAAGGTCGATACGCGTCCGGAGGGTGCCAGGGAGAGCGATGAGTGGGAAGAGACCCACTCCGCAGCAAGCAAGCTATTCGATCTGCGGTTCTTGATCGGCGGTCTCTTCACCGTGTACGGGATCATGCTGACGATCTACGGATTCTTCACCTCGCCTGAAGAAAAGGCGAAGGCGGCCGACATCAACATCAACCTCTGGCTTGGCATCTTCATGTTGTTGGTCG
>DATDKX010000417.1:0-2611 GCA_036519615.1 Propionibacteriaceae bacterium | reverse complement strand
CGCCGCTCCCGCTCCAGCTCGCCGAGCCGGTCGGCCAGCTCAACCTCGATTCCCGCAATCGCCCGTTCCATGCGTTCAGGCCCAGCAACATAGTGGCTGGCGGGAAAGAGATAGATCTCGCGATCCTCGGTGACCACCTCGCCAGTGACCGGATGCAGGGTGCTCAGCCTCTCGACCTCGTCCCCGAAAAACTCGACCCGGACAGCCAGCTCCTCATACATCGGGAACACCTCGAGAGTGTCCCCCCTCACCCGGAAGGTGCCGCGACTGCCGGAAAGATCGTTGCGCGCGTATTGGACGCCGACCAGCCGGCGCAGCAAGGCATCTCGCTCGATCTCTTGTCCCACCTGCAGCTTGATCATCCGGCCGACGTACTCCTGCGGCGTCCCCAGGCCGTAGATGGCCGACACCGTCGCAACGACAATGACGTCGCGTCGCGTCAGGAGGGAGTTCGTCGCCGAGTGGCGCAGCCGCTCCACTTCCTCGTTGAGGGAGGAGTCCTTTTCGATGTAGGTGTCGGTCTGGGGCACGTACGCCTCAGGTTGGTAGTAGTCGTAGTACGACACGAAGTACTCGACGGCGTTGCGCGGAAAGAACTGTCTGAGCTCATTGGCGAACTGAGCTGCCAGCGTCTTATTCGGCTGCATCACCAGGATCGGCCGCTGCAGCCGCTCGGCTAGCCAGGCGATCGTGGCGGTTTTGCCGGTGCCCGTGGCGCCCAGCAAGACGACGTGCTGTTCACCCGTGGTGATCCGCTGCTCGAGCTCGTCGATTGCCTGAGGCTGGTCCCCGGACGGCGCGAAGTCGCTCTCCACCTTGAAGGGAGCGACCGCGCGCTGAAGGTCTTCGATCGAACGCATGGCGCGAGCTTACGTGCGAGTTGTGACAGAAACCCGACCTAGCCGCCGGCGGTCTGGCTCCGCAGCATGGAGTTGATCATCGAAGTGAAATCCTTGTCGAGCTGATCGGTATCGGCGTTCGGAGTGAAGTAGCTGGTACCGATGACACTCACCCCATCACTCTGCCGGACCGAAACCAGAGAGAACAAGAACAGCTTCGTCGAACCCTGGCCACCGCTGACGGTTACCTGCGCCGCACACGTTGCCGCCTTGAGTCTCGTGGTGCCAACATCGGCGTCCTTCGAATCTTGGAACTTGCCGTTGGTCGTACCCTCCGCGATATTGCGGTGCCATGCATCACAGAGCTGACCTGGATTAGTGGACTGCGAAATTTGCAGCGATTGCCCAAGGAACAAACTCTTACCGTCGGACAGCTGAGCCACGTTCTTGCCGGTCTTCTTCACTTCCCAGCCGGCGGCCGGCACGAGCTCAATCCCGTTGCCAAGATCGACGGCTCCACCGGTCGGAGGTTTGGAGGTTCCGGTCCCTGATGGCTGCGGCTCGGGCGTTGGTTGACCGGTGGGCTCGGGAGTGGGTTCCTCGGTCGGTGGCGCCGGCTGGCTCGGAGTAATGGAGACATCCGGCTGATCGCTGCCGCCCCGGGTCAGCACCATGATGATGCCGCCAACCGCAGCCAAGAGCACGATTGCCGCCGCCACGATCGCGATGATCATCACCGGGCTCTTCTTGCGCGGGGCAGCGGGACCGCCAGACCCGATACCGCCGGACCCCGGAGGCCCATAGCCCCCCGGCTGCTGAGGCGGATATCCGCCGGGAGGCGGTTGCGGCGGATACCCACCCTGCGGGGGATAACCCGGTTGCTGGGGCGGGAAGCCAGCCGGCTGTTGAGGCGGGAAGCCACCTGGTTGCTGGGGTGGATAGCCACCCGGTTGCTGGGGTGGATAGCCACCCGGCTGCTGCGGCTGAGGCGGATAGCCACCAGATCCCTGAGGCGGGTAGCCGCCCTGTTGACCCCACGATCCCGAGTCCTGCGTCACGGCCGGCCCTCCTCTTCGTCGTAGAACCGGTCTCGCGCTTCGTCCGCCTTTGTGCTCTGTTCCTGGACGGTCGTGTTGTCGGTGAGGGGCGAAGCTTCATGATCAGCCGTCGGCGCCTGCTCACCTGCCACCGGAGTGTCAAAGCCGGGAACGATCGATTCGTCAGGCCCGGCCGCTCGTAGCACTGCTCCTACCTTGGGCCTTGCCGCCTTGGGTTGCACTCGTACGGCGGTGCCGCAGGCATTGCAGAAGGCGGCATGCTCCAGCAGCGGCATCTCGCATTGCGCGCAGAATTGCAGTTCACCGGTGTGCCCGATGCCGCCTGCCCGCGCAGACCGCTCCAATGCAGCTTCCATGAGCCCGGTATGCAGCACATTGCGGATCCGCAAGATCAAGATCGCCAAGATGATCAAGCCCCAGAGGATGCTCAAGATGACACCGAGCGTTGCATCACCGACAAAGGAGAACAGATAGGTGCCGGCCTGATAAGCAGCATTGGCCAAGATGGCCTCGCCGACTCCGCGGAAGTAACGCGGCGTAAAGCCGTCGTAGCCGCGGCCTAGGCCAGAGAATTCGGCAACAGCGATGCCACTAGCGGTCCCGATGATCAGCGGCTTGACGAAGCCCTCGAGAAAGATCAGCGACACCCACAAACCAGGATCCTGACCCTGCAGGCCGCCCGTCAGTAGGTCCCAGTGACGCGTCAGAGTGTCA